>CAXCBS010000125.1:0-4276 GCA_963980845.1 uncultured Candidatus Peregrinibacteria bacterium
ACCAACCATATCCATGATTTCGGAAATCAAACGTCCAACCTCGGGATCCTGAGCAGAAATAGTCGCTACTTGCGCCACTTCTTCTGGAGTAGAGATGTCTTTTTTAACTTTTTCTAGTTCCTCAACTACTTTTGCTACACCTTTTTGAATGCCACGTTTAAGGGCGATCGGATTAGCACCAGCTGCAAGGTTTCTAAGACCTTCCGAAATAAGAGCATAAGCCAAAACAGTAGCCGTAGTTGTACCGTCACCAGCCACATCATTAGTTTTGGTAGCCACTTCTTTTACAAGCTGAGCTCCCATATTTTCGAATTGATCTTCAAGATCAATATCTTTAGCAATAGTTACTCCATCATTAGTAATTGTTGGAGCACCATATTTTTTATCAAGTACTACATTGCGACCCTTAGGTCCCATAGTAATACGAACCGCATCATACAGTTTACGAACGCCATCCACCATTTGTTGGCGAGCGTCGTCACCGAATTTAACTTGTTTAGCCATTTTATTATTGGGTTATAGATTTAAGAAACAACAGCAAGAACATCACTTTCATTAAGGAAAAGAAGCTCTTTTCCATCATGTTTAAGCTCAGTCGGGCCATATTTACTAAACATAACAGTATCCCCGACCTTTACAGTCATTGGATTTCGTTCGCCTTTGTCATTTATTTTACCTGGGCCAGCGGCCAAGACCTTCCCTTTTTGTGGTTTTTCTTTGGCGGAATCTGGAAGGACAATTCCGGAGGGTGTGGTCTCCTCTTGCTCGAGGCGCTCTACCACAAGCCCATCATTCAAGGGTTGTAAACTCATAGTTTTAAGGTTAATGATTATTATATTTTAGCACTAAAAAGGCTAGAGTGCTAGCACAGTATAGCGGTGAGTGCTAATTGGTCAAGAGAAAACAACCTTTAATGCCCATAGACACAATCCAAAAAAACACCTATAATCGCCACCTTTAAAAAACAAATGAACGATATCAACTCCGCCACCCCGGACATTTCGTGGGTGCCGGTTGCGCAAGAAAGAATTGATCGAGAAATCACATCACTTCCAGAACCTCTTCGTGCAACACTAACAATCACTCGCGAACGATTACAGGCAATATCCACTGAAACAACCCTCACTCAAGAATTTACCACCTGGGATCAAGCAGTGGCTACAATCCGTGAAGCCGCCCTCATCTCTCCAGACCCAGAAAAAGAATCCCACTCCACTGCTATTCAAGACAATCTCACCTTAATCCAACGAGATTTACATTTTTTACTAACCCTTTATCATTTCCAATGCCAACACTGGGAAACTCGCCAAGAGGAAAAAATACATCACTTTGCCCCCGGTCCGTTTAAAGCCTTCCTCCAACAAAATCCTCAATTTGGACCTCACATCAACTCTACAACAGCCAGAGATGTTCTAGAATCTATTGGTCACAATTATCACAGAATTATTCATCGCATGGGCTTCCCTTTTATCGCTGATTACAACGACAAAGAACCTTTACAAGTCGAATTAACCGAAGAACTCTGGCATCTTTATAACAAAAAAAACAATCTCCCTACAGATAACCGTGTTTACCAAACCGGCACTAAATTACCACTTCTACAAGAATCTGCTTACCCTTTAAAAAGCTTCAGAAAAGCTTTCGGAGATTTTCGGACCGCTATTCATGAGATCATTGAAAGCACAATCCTTACCGAATCCGGACGCAAAGGGCCTATTTGCGTTCCTCCCCCCGAAACTATTCATCATGTTTTAAAAAAATCATTAGCAGTAGGCCGTATCCCAAAAAAAAGAGAGGTTGGCTATCGCGAGAATTGGCAAGCAGCTAAAAATGGTATTTGTAGCGTTTTAGAAAAAGAGCTTTTTGAAGCAGCTCGCCTTATGTCTACAACCGTCCCTCGTACAAACAACCCCCAAAACAGCGTACTTGCTAATAACTGGCGTCAATTGTTTTTAACTACCGAGTATTTTCGCGAATATGGAGCCCAAATTTACGATCTTTGGATTCCACGAAAACGTTTAGAAAAAATCCTCGATACTCCCTTAAAACAAGTTCGCACATACCTTCAACGAATATTTTTGCACAGCCCAGCCGCTTTTGCTCATATGCGTCAAGCTCCTCCCCTCTTCGAAATGCCACATTCAGCTGAGCATTTTGAAGACATGGATAAACCCGAATTAACTGCTTATGCTGAAACTCATATTCTAGGAAAACCCATCCCATCACACACCAAACATACCACCCCTCATCTGAGAGGAACAATACAAACATTTGCCCGAGAAGGAATAAGTATTACTCCAAACCAATCCCAGCTTATTGCCATGAATTCACAAAGCCATCAAAGCCTTAAAAGACTTTGCGACAAAGCAAAATTCTTCCGTGCCAATCCAGACATCCCCATCTACATGCGCCAAATTCTTTATGCACAGATTCAAACCACCACTGCCAACATTCAAGAAAGAGTTAAATTATTCGAAGACGCTGGAGCTCCTAGAGAACTATACGTTCATTTTCTACACATCGGCGCTAAATTAGGTATTCAAAAAGCTTCCAGAACTCTCTTAATGGCGGCCAACGGACAAGAACGTATCCAAGCCCAACGTGCCTATTTAGCCGCCACTAAAGAAAAACCACCTACCCCTCCTCTAGCATCTTCCTCACCAAAAGAGCCAACTCCAAAAAAAACCCCCAAACCAATCTCCCCAGAGAGACAAGCCGCAATCGAACATCTAACCGAATTAGGGGTCCCTTATGAAAGGTTCGCTAAAAACCGCATTTACCCAGAAAAACTCTTAGAAAAAGTCGAATTTATGTTAGCAACTATCGGTTACGTAAAAACCTCCCTATTAAATTTAAGCCTAGAAAGAATTCGAAACGCCATACAACAACGACATTTCGAAGACGAAGAAATAGCCCAACGCAAATTAGACCAATTACTTACCAAGAAAGGCCTCGAACGGCCCGATTATCTAAAATTATCAGCTCGGCGAACACTAGAAATAATCTATAACATCGAAGCTCGCGGCGTTCAATTTGAAGGTGAATGGCCTTGGGTAAATGGAAGCGCCTCACAAAGAATTCAAGGAGTTGAAAAAAATGGCGTATTCAAACGAGAAAAGCTCGCCACTTAGACCTAGCCGAAACTTTTGGATACACCGCATCAGACATTCCAAAGGCTGTTTGGAACAAAGACCCAAATCGCCTTGCTAAGTTTTGTCGAATACTTCGCTCCGCTGACCAGACAATCACTAGTCCTCTCCTAACCTGGTGTCGACAATATAATCCCTCGAATTTCAGAAAACATCTTCTTGCCCATCTACAACAAGAATCAGAAACTAAACCTCTAACCCCTGCCGAATTAGCGTGGATAGAAACTCAAACCAAAATCCAAACTTTAAAACAAAAATTTGGCCCCAAATGTAAACACCTTGCCATTGAAGATGTCTTAGAAGAAGCTACTCCCGAAGAATTAACAGAACTTGAGAAAGCCGCTGATCCCAACCCATTTTTAAATAAACTACACAACGCCGTTACTCAAAAAAAACAAGTTCGCACTCGGTTACAACACCATCGCTTAGGTTACACAGAAATGGAATATTTTTGTGCTACTCGAGAAAAAGCAGCTTTTGCTCTTAAACGAATGGATGAATTGGAGGAAGCTCGCTTAGCAGTCACCTCCAATCGTTTATATATGGATTTTGCCGACATCCCTGAGTTAGCCGAACTAACAGATCTTAAAGACCTTACTCCAACCCAAAATTTAAAATTCCAATTCTTAACTAATCTAGGATGTTCTCCATTATGGGCCGCCAGATTAGCTCGTGAACGAACTGACTTACATGAATTACGCACAAAAGCCTTTCATTTAATGAATATTGAATTAGATTTTGATGAACACGGGAAACTATACCCAGAAACCGAAGATTATGAACATTATTTAGATAAACCTCTTAAATACTGTACTTTTTACGCCCCTAACCGCATTAGACAAGCCCTTGCTAACAAACACGCTCGAAACAAATTAATTACCGCTTTTGGAGGGCACTGGGATCATGTCCGTGGCTATCTAAACACACTCACCTCCGAATCCACCATGTGGCGTAAACATGAGCTACTAACTACCCGCGGACAACTTAAACCCACCGCAGAACTTAGAGTTCAACTAGTTTCTAGATACAGTACTCTCGCCTTAGACAAGGTACATATTTTTGTAACAGAACTAAGTGAAATTATTGACAAGCAAGCTTCTCTTCCCGCAGGCGAAAAAGAATTTGTC
>CAXCBS010000126.1:0-4256 GCA_963980845.1 uncultured Candidatus Peregrinibacteria bacterium
AAAAACTGTAGAGAGGAAATTTTGGCACCTAAAACAATTTAAATTGTTAGGGTAGATAGGTTAGAGCCTCATCTACCATTCCACAGGATTGGTCGTTTGAAAAAGTTGTCAAAGAACATGGCTTTTGCTCCACAGGCAAAAGGCGTTAATTTAATCATGTTTAACCATTTATGTCAACCTCTCTTAAGCTTTCCGAGGCCCGCCGTGGTATATCATGCTGGCATGAAAATTGGCATAGACGCACGCATGTATTCTTCTTCTTTTACCGGGATTGGCCGGTATGTTTATGAATTAACGCGCCTTCTGTTTGAAATGGATACGCAAAATGAATATGTGCTTTTTATGAATGAGCCCGAGTTTTCTAAGTTTTCTCCGCCAAATGAACGTGTTTCCAAAATTTTAGTTAATGCGCGTCATTATTCCTGGGCAGAACAGGTTAAATTCACGCAAATTTTACGCCGTGAAAAACTGGATTTAGTGCATTTCACACATTTTAATGCCCCGCTATTTTATCGGCGGCCGAGCGTGGTGACGATTCATGATTTAACGCTCTCTTTTTATCCTGGAAAAAAAATGACTTCCTGGCTGCACCGAGCCGCTTATCACCTGGTTTTGGAGTCAGTTGTGAAACGTTCCAAGGGAGTAATTGCGGTTTCAAAAAACACGAAAAAGGATCTTATAAAACTTCTTAAAACACCTGATGAAAAAATTGCAGTTATTTACGAGGCAGCGGCCAAAGAATTTAAGCCGGGGACGGAAAAGGCCGATTTTTTCCTTTATACTGGTGTTTGGCGCAACCATAAAAACCTTGTGAATCTGTTAAAAGCGTTTGCCAAACTATGCGAGCGCCCTGATTTTGATGGAAAATTAGTGCTTACTGGACGCCAAGATCCTCACTATCCCGAGGTTCAACAAACTATTTTGGACCTAAATTTGGGTGAACGAGTGATTTTGCCAGGATTAGTTCCTGAGAAAAAATTGCTTGAGCTTTATCAAAAAGCGCGGGTCTATGTTTTACCTTCTTTTTATGAAGGATTTGGCTTAACTCCACTCGAAGCCATGGCGTCTGGTACGCCGGTGGTGGCTTCAAACACTTCTTGTATTCCGGAAATTTGTGGGCAGGAAAATGCCCGATTTTTTGACCCACATAACATCGATGAAATGGCTGATGTGATGGCAGAAGTTTGGTTTGATGAAGAGCTTCAATTCAAGCTTCGCGAAAACGGACTTAAGCGCATTTTAGATTTTTCATGGGAAAGGATGGCGGAAGAGACGCTGGCGCTGTATAATCATCTCTCATGAGTAAAGAATTCACACAATTATCTGCACTCCTTCCCAAAATAACCCGTCGCTACAACATGGAGCGACAGGTGAAAGGAGCATTGGTGTGTCATCATTTTATGGAAATTGCACGCGAGCTCTGGAATGACTCAATTGACGAAGCGATTCAACCTGTATCTTACAAGGATGGGATCCTAAAAATTGCGGTCAAAGATTCTGGCTGGGCACAACAGGTTCAGTTTAAACGGGTGGACCTACTTATGCGCTTAAAGAAGGCATCTAAAGACGTTCCGATCAATGATTTACGCTTGACTTTTGGCTTGCCCAAGCTACACTAGCCGTCGCAACCCGTATTTATCCTTAAACTCCTGAAAGATTGTTAAAAATTAGACTTACCCGAACCGGCAAAAAAGGCCAACCTAGTTATCGTGTGGTAGTTGCTGAGCACACCGCACCTGTTAAAAGTAACTTTGTAGACACTGTGGGTTACTACAATGTGTCTCGAAAGCCTCGTGAATTAGAAATTGATCAAGAGAAAGTTAAATATTGGATTTCTGTAGGTGCACAACCAACCGATACTGTGGCTTGTTTGCTAAAAGGTCTCGGGATGAAAGACATGGATAAATATATTGGTCCGCGTGACTTAAAACGCAAAAAGAAAAAAGCTAGTGAAGAAGACGAGGGAGGAGAAACAGGTAGCGCCGAGGTAACCGAAGCGCCAGCCGAGGCTCCTGCCGAGGAGGCTAAAGCCGAGGAGCCAAAGGAAGAACCAAAGGCTGAAGAAGCTCCTGCTGAGGAAGCCAAGGCCGAGGAGCCAAAAGAAGAACCTAAAACCGAAGAACCACCAGCTGAAGAGGCGGCTGCCGAAGAGGCACCGGCTGAAGAAGCTGCTGATACTCCTGCTTCTGAAGAAGAAAAATCTGAAGAGGCATCTTAAAATTTAACCTTCTTTGTTATGAATGACACGCAAGGTATCGACCGCGATTTTATTGAATACGTGGTTAAGCAAATTGTTGACGAACCAGAATTGGTCGTTGTTGAGCGTCGTGTAGACGAGCTCGGAGTTTTAATTACTCTCCGTGTTGGCCCACATGACATGGGTAAGATCATTGGAAAAAGTGGTCAAACCGCCAAAGCTCTCCGCATTTTATTACGTGTAATTGGTTCTAAAAACAACTCACGTGTAAATCTTAAAATTATTGAACCAGACGGATCTGAGGTCCGGTCTGATGCTCCAGCGCCAGTAGCAGCGCCAGCCGAAGAAGCAGCGCCAGTTGAAGAAGCAGCGCCAGTTGAAGAAACTGCTCCACTTGAAGCTGAAGTTCCTGCTCTAGAAGAAGAGGTCGCTGAGCTTCACGCTGATATGCCAGAAGAGATTTAAAAAACTTCAAATAAAGAGCCCTTGCTAATAGCAGGGGCTTTTTGGTTTAATGAATGCATGATTGATGATGATACTTCTTCTATTATCGAAGCTGCCGAGCAGTTTGATATCCTTGAGATTTTAAATCGAGGAATCGCCTACGCTATTATTATCGCTGGTTTTCTATCAGTGGTTTTTATTTTCTTGGGCGGTATTTCTTTTATCCTTTCCGGAGGACAAGAGGACAAAATCAAACAAGCGGTCAGCACCATTCGTTATGCGATCATTGGCCTTATTGTAACCGTGCTAGCGATTGTTATCGTTGGGCTCGTGGGCCGCGCCCTAGGCTTGGATATTATCCAATACCTTAATCTTACTGATATTTTTGCTACCGTTCGTGAATTAACCTCTCAAGCAGGTGATTCTGGTAGTGGGATTGAAAGATTAGAGTAATAAAAGGGACGCATAATGAATGAAAGAACCAAAAAATTTGTGATAGTTGATGGGCATGCCCTGATTTATCGCGGATATTACGCTTTGCCGCCACTTACCACTCAAAAAGGTGAGCTAGTAAACGCGGTGTTTGGCTTTACCAGCGTGCTTTTAAATATGCTGACCAAACTAAAACCAGATTATTTGGCGGTGACTTTTGACTTAAAAGGCCCTACTTTTCGTCACGAAGCTTACGAAGATTACAAAGCTACGCGGGCCGAGACTCCGGATGATTTAATTATTCAAGTGCCGCGGATTAAACAGATTGTGGAAGCTTTTCAGGCTCCGATTTTTGAGAAAGAGGGGTTTGAGGCGGATGACATGATTGCGACAATTGCCCGCAAGATTGAGGCGCATCCGGATACGGAAATGTTGATTTTGACTGGTGATATGGATTTAACGCAACTAATTAATGATCAGGTAAAAGTAGTGGCTCCGATTTCTGGATTTAGAGAAGTGAAAAATTACGATACCGAGGCCGTGATTGAAAAATATGGTGTTCGACCGGATCAGATGGTTGATTTTAAAGCGCTGGTCGGAGATACGAGTGATAACATTTCTGGAGTGCCTGGAATTGGCAAGAAAACAGCCGCTAAGCTATTGCAACAGTATGAAACGCTGGATGGGGTTTATGAAAATTTAAGCGACCTTAAAGGCGCCATGTTAGACAAATTAGAGTTTGGGCGTGAGTTAGCCTATAAGTCGCAAGAGTTGGTGCAGCTGCGGTTTGATGCTCCGATGGAGTTTGATTTAGAAGCCTGCCGCACGCATGAGGTAGACTCAGGGCAAGTCCGGTTGCTGTTTGGGGAGTTGGAGTTTCGTTCTTTGTTGCAGAAATTTGATACCTTGCAAGCGACGTGGCAAACGGAAAATCAACAGGCGCTGTTCTAGGGGGTATATAACTATTTGCGCAAATGGGGTAGCTTGACTCGTATGGCATATTTCAACCTGTCGGAAAATTGTCATGTCAAACGTAACATCACATTATGAAGGGATTTTTTGAGTGTTAAATTTAAATTACTCGAGTTATACAATATTGAAGGGTAGACTTGAGGGGGACTTATTTTTTAATTTTTGCGATAGGAGCTTAGCTTGACAGGTATAAAATGATTTCAGGTTGCCC
>CAXCBS010000127.1:0-4239 GCA_963980845.1 uncultured Candidatus Peregrinibacteria bacterium
GATCTTTGATGTTGAGGCAAAACAGAGCGATGATGTTTGCGGATCCTCTGGCGAGCGCATAATTGCCCCGGGGGATCTACCATTTTATATGGCATTTTTCGCCATACCATTTAATACTTCTTAACCTTTTACCATGGTTCCCTCAACCCAGGCTCCACCCAAGACGGCCCTCCTTACTAAGGTTCGCCGTGAACACATGTATGACAAGATTCCGCGCGCTAATGTGACCAAAGAAATGGTCATGGACATGGCCCGCGAACAAGCAGTGGAGTTTGTTGATTTGCAGTTCACAGATATTTATGGAGTTTTAAAAGCGGTTTCGATTCCGGTTCATAAATTATCTGACGCGATTTCAAATAACGTGTGGTTTGATGGGTCTTCTATTAGTGGTTTCTCTCGTGTGATTGAGTCTGACATGTATTTAAAACCAGATCTAAATACTTTTGCGGTTTTGCCATGGACTAAAAATGGTGAGGACGTTACCGCGAGATTAATTTGTGATGTTTTCTTACCTGATGGAACTCCTTTTGAAGGTGATCCACGCGGCATCCTTAAACGCCAAATAAAAGAAGCTAATAAACTTGGTTTCAAATTTAATACCGGCCCAGAATTGGAATTTTTCTTATTTAAAACTGACGAAAACGGAGATCCAATTGGAGCGTTACCTAATGATAATGCAGGCTATTTTGACCTGGCAGTAGACAAGGCGCACGCGGTGCGAAGACATATGGCTTTTGCCCTAGATGAAATGGGAATGGAAGTAGAAACTCTTCATCATGAAGTGGCCGAGGGACAACACGAAATCTGTTTTAAATTTGCAGACGCCCTGACCACAGCAGACAATGCAATTACGCTCAAACTAACCTTAAAAGCGATTGCCAAAATGTATGGTTTGCACGCCACATTTATGCCCAAACCAGCCTATGGTATAGCCGGCAGTGGCATGCACGTGCACCAATCCTTGATGGGATTAGAAGATGGAAAAAATAAATTCTATGATCCAGACGGCACCTACAATATGTCCAAACTTGCTCAAAGCTATATCGCCGGACAGATCAAACATATCAAAGCCGTGAATGCTCTCACTAACCCAACTGTAAACTCTTATAAAAGGTTAGTTGTGGGTTACGAAGCGCCAGTAAATGCTGCTTGGGGACAACACAACCGGTCCGCTCTGATCCGCGTACCACGTGTTAATCCAACGCAAGCCGAAAAAGCAGCTCGTTGTGAGCTTCGTTGCCCAGACCCTTCGGCTAATCCTTATTTAGCTTTTGCAGCGATGCTCGCCGCTGGCTTAGACGGAATTAAGAATGAACTAGAATGTCCTGACCCAATCGAAGACAATATCTGGAAACTCTCCCCCACTGAAATGAAAGAAAAAGGTGTGGGAATGGTCGCTTCAACCTTAAAAGACGCACTCAAGGCGCTCCGTGATAACAAAGTAATCCGCGAAGCCATGGGTGAACATTTTTTCAATGAATTCTACGCTGGCAAAATGAAAGAATGGGATTCTTATCGTATGTATGTGTCGCAGTGGGAGTTGGATCGGTATTTGCACTGCTAACGCCCCCACAATTGCGCTAAATGCGCATCGCTCTCTAATTCAAACTCATATTCATAAACGCCTATCTCATCTTGATGGGCGTTTTCGATGAGGGCTTCGGGATAGGAGCGGTAGTGGGTGAGCGAGGGATCGCCGGCAATGATTTTAGTAAAAGTGGTGCCTAAGTCGCCGGGTTGTTTGATGAGGTTGAGGCGGTATTCGTCGAGCGGCGCGTAATCAAGTTGGAACGGGAGTTCGTAAGTAAGAGTGAAAGTTTCACTGGTGTCAGGATAAACTGCGTCGGTGAAGTAGAAATAGTCGAGATCAAGGTCTTCGTCGTAGTGGAGTTCGACCTCGTCGAGGCTAGTTGTGAGTAACGTGGCGCCGTGTGGGACATACACTCGGAAAGCAGAAATGTTTGGGGTGTTGCCCAGAATCCCGAGAACCCAATCTGGTGGCTCGCTAAATCCAAAACTGGAAAGAAGGTTTTTAAGTTGCGCTTCGGCAAATGAGTCAAAATGATGTTCACGAGTCACTGTGACTTGGTTTTGAATGGTTCCAGAAGAGTCGAGTACGGTTTGGTGGGTGATTTCTTGGGTCATGTAGGCATCGGTCTTGTTGCCGCCGATCGAGGTGTGGATTAAGGCAAAATAATCTTCACGGGGTTTGGGCGCAGGGATGGTTCCGGCCAGTCCCCATTCTTCGAAAAATTCCTGGACGTGATCTGTTTCGGAGTAAGCGGCAATGTGTTTGGCCGCGGCCATTTCTTGAATAAGTTGGCCTAGCTCTAGCCATGGAGCTTCGGTGCGCAACTTATCTTGGGCGGCCTGCACAAATGATCCCAGGATAGTTTTGGGAGCTTCTTCGCCGTAATGTTTGGATTCAACGAGAAAAGAAATAACAGTACTAAAATTATCGTGCGTGAGGCTCATGGGGAGTTCGTCGATTTTGACTGGGCCAATTATTTCAAGTAGTCGATCTACAAAAGTTAAGTCTATGGTAATAACGTGATCCACGCCCGGGCCGCCTTCTTCTTCAAGGAACCAGGCGCCTTTGGCCGCCGAGATGGCGAGGTCTGGAGAGTAGTTAGAATCGCGGAAACGCCAGTCAGTGGTGAGTTTGGCGATTTCTCCGGGAGGTTCGATGGATTCGTAGTATTGGCCGTCGATTTCGTAAACATCATTAAATGACATTTCATCTAAATATCCGTCGTTAATGTCTACCAGCAAGTAACTTCCGATAAATCCCCCACCAGGTCTAGATTCGTGGTTGTTTTCAAGTAAAACGAGGTATCGTTGCGGATGTTCGTCGCCAAGTAGTCGCAAGAAAATTGGGAAGATTTCGTTAAATTCATTAAATACATATTCTAGTTCGCTAAGTTGAAATTTAGCTTCAGCAATAGTGGGTTTGAGAGATTCTGGGAACAAGGCGCTTTCAACTCCTTGCACGCGCTGTTCGGCGGCAGTAAGGTTTGTGAGCGCGAGATTAAAATCAGAGTCAAAAGCAGCACGTAATTCGGCAGTAATTGATTCAGATGGTGGGTTTGTTCCTTCTTTTAAGAGATCTTGGGAAATGATTTTGGCTTTCTCTACAAAACTCATAAAAGCAGCACCAGCCTCGGATAACTCTTCACCGGCTGTGAGTAGGGAATTAACAGATTCAGCTGTCTTGTTTTGGGCTAAGAGTTCTTCTCGTTGATTTTGTAAAAACCACAGGCTTTCTTGGGCCTCAGAAAAAATCGATTCCGCGTTTTGAAAAGCTTCTTCACTAGGGCCGCTAGCTACAAGTGACTCGTAGCTTGAGTAGGCGGCCGAGGCAACCTCCTCCTTAAGATCAAGCCCTTCGTAATACACGGCAACTCCATTCAGAGTAAGAACCATAAGCGTGCCAAGTACGGCCATGCGAGCCATTTCCGTGAATCGGCTGGCAATAATAATGCCGCTGGATTCTTGATAAACTTGGTGGTGTTTTTTGAGGTCTTTGTGAAGGGTCCCTCCAATATCGTCGAGTTCTTCTGGTCGCTCATGACGGGTGAATTTGGAACGGCGACGGGTTTTAGTTAAGTCGAGAAGGTGCGGAGATTTAACCTTGGTTCCCTTGAGCACAAAATCGTCTCCAATGGTGATTGGTTTATTTACTTGAATCTTAATGTCGCGGATTTTTCCCATTATTTACTTAATAAGTGAAGGGTTGAAAGGCCGTCATCAAACAGGTTAAGACCAGAGTTAAGACGCCAAGTTTCGTCTAAATTGCGTGTGTAAATATGATCGCTAAATTGAATAATTTCACTTGGAGCAGAAAGCCGAGGGCTGGCACTATCAGATAATGTTTTGAGAATTTTTTCTGTCTCAGAACGATCAAGTGACAAAAACAATGTATCGTCGTAAATAAAATAATGAAGTAAGTCTGATTTATCTTCGAGTTTAAGAGTGGTAAAAGAAAGATCCTCGTAGATTTCCTCCTCGGCCGTGATCTGGAGTTGAGAAAGAGTAGAAGACTCTTGATCCTCTACTAAATAACCTCTGTTCGCTAGGGTGCTGGCTAAAATTCGGGCCACATCGCGAGTTTCGTCAGTAAGCTCAAGGGCTAAAACCCAAGCAGTTTTTTCTGGCTCTGGGAAATAGGCCAAGGCATATTCGTTTTCAAACAAAGGACTGATTGTTTCGGTGATGGCGAGATCGTTTCCAAAATAGTAT
>CAXCBS010000128.1:0-4236 GCA_963980845.1 uncultured Candidatus Peregrinibacteria bacterium
CCACTTCTTTGCTTCGGGGTTCATGGCTCCCTCTAAAACTTGGGAACAGATTTGGATGTTGATTTGATCTTTGTATTTTTCCTTAACTTCGAGGGCGGCCTCAACACACATCATGCCAACCGTATTATCCACATCTATATTGGTGCGGGTGAGGGTTGAACCTTGGGCAATCATGCGCTCAGCGCTCAAAGAAATGCGTTTAATAAGATTTTCATGGGTATAACCTTCTTTGATTTTTTTCCATAAATCCCATTTAACCTCCATGGAGTCGAGAGTCATTTGCAGTGTTTCTGCGGAAATAACATAAGCTTTGTCAAAATGAGCGTGACAGGAGACAAGGCCGCCATTTGCAGCTATTTTTTCGCGGAGAAGTGTGTGTAGATCCCAGGGTTCCATAATTTATTGTTTGATTAGAGATTGAATTTCTTTTTCAATGCGCTCAATGCCCAGATTTCCGGTGCCACCTTGGTGGGTAGACATTTCAAGCCAGCGGTTAATTTCTTCTTCGTTAACTTGAATTTTGTCGATATTAGCCCCCACTTCACGGTAAGCATCGCGGAAAGTCATGCCTTCTTTAACTTTTTCAAAAGCCTTATGAGCAGCGAAAAGTCCGGGGCAATCAAACATGGATTTCATAAGAATTTCCTTGTTGGGCTCAATATTATCGAGAATAACACCCATGGCCTCAAGCGACATTTCTGTATAACGCATGCCCAGGAAAAGTGGGCGTTTAATCTCTTGTCCATCACGATGGTAGCCAGAAATTTTATTAACAATATTCATCGTAACTTCGTTGCGACAAGCCAAGACCGTGGCCGTACGACCGCGAATCAGCTCTCCTACATCAAGGTTCTTTTTTTGCGGCATAATAGATGATCCTGTAGAAATCGAGTCATCCATGTGAAAAAACTGAAATTCTTGAGTGGTGAAAAACAGTAAATCACAAGCTAGCCGGTTTAGGGTCAGCATAATTTGAGAGCAAGCCTCAAGTACAAGTCCTTCAATTTTCCCTCGAGAATTATGACAATAAATAACATTGTTTTGCGTTTTCTTAAATCCGATTTCTTTACTAAGCCAGTCACGATCAAAATCAAAAGGTGATCCATATCCTGCCCCTGACCCAAGTGGATTTTGGTCCACAATTTGGTCGTTAATAGCAATCAATAGCTTGGCGTCATCCATCAAACTCTCGGTAAAAGCCATTATCCAAGATCCCACGGTGGTGGGCATGGCTTTTTGCATGTGAGTGTAACCAGGCATGGCCACCATTTCGTGTTTTTTAGCAAATTCCACGCATTTTTCAGCAAGTTTTAGCGTTTGTTCTTGGATAGATTTGGATTTTCGCTTAAGAAACCAGCGCATCATTACTAAAACCTGATCATTGCGAGAACGGCCGGTGTGGATTTTTTTACCGGTATCGCCAAGGCGCTCAATAAGATAGTCTTCGATTTTTGTGTGGCAATCTTCGTCTTCAACCTTTAATTGAAATTCTCCTTTTTCATAAAGCTCAAGAATCTCATCAAGACCTTGCTCCAGCTGGGCCAACTCATCCTTCGTAATAAGGTCATGACGCTCAAGTAAGCGCGCATAACACCGTGAACACCAAACATCATCTGGGATCATTTCTTGATCATAGAGAATGTCTTCGCCAGCATTATATTCTTCAACAGTTTTGTTTAGGGAAACTTCTTTGTTTTTAAACCAAATTTTCCGTTTTACGGTTTGGTCGGAATCTTGAGGATCGCTCATGGGTTTTATTGTTAGGGTCCGAATTTATTTAAGTGCATTTTACTTTTTGTTGTAGTAGGGAGCAAGTGGGAAAAGATTTTATATTACAAAAAGCCCCTCCTAGTATAAGTCAGGAAGGGCTTTTAAGTATTGAATAATCACCTCTTTAATTTAGCTTACCTCATGATGAGAGAAATTTAGACTAAAAACTAAGCAATAGACCAAGTAACAGTAGTTCGGTATGAACCAGAAGACTGTTGAGCAGGAACGTCTAATTGAAAGTCTGGAGTAGCTTTACAGTCCATAGCGCGAGACATTCCGTCTAAGTCACGTGCTAACCATTGGTTAGTAATAGCTTGGCTACGGTAAAGAGCATAAGCTTCACCATTAGCACATTCTGTACTATTGGTTTCATCACCTGGATTAGCAGTCCCACCATTAGATCTAATTTTGAAGTTAGAAACATCAAAAGTTACACCTGAAGGAATATCTAGCATGTGAGTAGCTTTAGCTGTAAGAGCGTAAACACTAGCAGGCTGAGCACGCATATCAGAGAACTGAAGTGAGTTAGCACTAGCAGTAACATCTGAAGTTTGAGTAGTAAGAGATACGTTTAGATCGCTCCAAGAACTAACTGTAGGAAGAGCGTCAATCGCAAGAGTACCAGAGGTAATTTCTTGATCCATAGTAGTATTTGTATCTGCAGAAACAGCAGCAACTAAAGCTAGATTAGCAAGAAGAGCACCAGCGGCAACAAGAGAAACAATTTTTTTGTTTTTCATAATTTTGGTTTTAAATAAAAATTAAGCTTAACCTTTATTTTCTAGAGAAAGGCAGAAAATCTATATTTAAAGAGGTAAATTGTCAAAGGGCATACAAGTCTCATCACGAGATCATATAATTATAACATTTTAAACAAAGGAAGTCAACGAAAGAGGCATTTCTTTTGACGCTAAGAGTTGGTTGCGCTTATGCCTGAAATCGGGTATAATTATATGAATCATTAAAATAAAAACCTACACATATGGGACTTGAAGATTTTGCTTCTGAAATTGTTGATTATCCTACTTTAAATGCAGAGGAGGCGAAGCAAGAGGCTAAACAAAAATTAGTTTTTGTTAGAAAAGAAATTGCAAAAATTGAACTTTTTATCGAAGAGGTAACTGCTCGCTCCGAGGGAGCGCCTGAAGTTATGGGTGCCCGCGATAATATTCTTGATTCATTTGCAGCGCAAATCAACGACCTTCAAGCCCAAGAGGAGGACTTAGAAGAAGAAATTAATCAATACACAAAAACAGCTGAATCGTTTCGTCATGGTTGATGAAATTATTCTTTTCAGGTATAATAAAGGTGACTTCATAGGGGACATGACTTCAATAAAATTCTTAAAACTACAAAAAAGAAATGACTAATAAAAATTCGGCAAACGAAGAAAAGAAGCTAGAAAAAAAACTAGCAAGTATCGACCAATGGCTCGATGAAATTTCGCACGTAAAAAGCGTAGAGCCAAAAAAACACAAAAATCGTCCACCGCGGCATAAGGCGCAGCAAAAAGCGCACAAACCTCAACGAAAACCGGTGGTGCAGCAAAAGCCGCACCAAAAGCCACCGCGACGTAAAAAACCAATGCATCATAAGGTGCCGCAAGGCTCTTCTAAGAAAAATCTTCGTATTATTCCTCTTGGGGGATTTGAGGAGGTTGGTAAAAACATGATGTTGTTTGAATATGGCAATGATATTTTGATTGTGGATATGGGGTTTCAGTTCCCAACCGAGGATATGCTTGGCGTGGATTATGTTATTCCTGACATCTCTTATTTAGAGAAAAAGAAGAAAAATATTAGAGGAGTTTTTTTAACGCATGGTCACTTAGATCATATTGGGGGAATTCCTTATTTGCTTCCAAGATTAGGTTATCCGCCAGTTTTTGGGACAGCTCTAACACTTGGTTTAGTAGAAAGGCAATTAGCTGATTTTAAGATTAAAGATGCAACTAAATTGCATGTTTTTAAGCCTGGAGATAAATTGCGTTTTGGCGCTTTTAAGGTTAGCTCTTTTGGGGTTAATCATAGTATTCCAGACGCGGTTTCTTGTGTTATTGATACGCCGCTGGGTAGAGTTGTGCATACTGGAGATTTTAAATTTGATAAAACTCCTTATGCTCAAAAACCGGCTGATTTAAATATTATTAAAAACGTGGGCCGCCAAGGTGTTTTGGCAATGATTTCAGATAGCACTAATTCATTGGTTCCTGGCCATACCACTTCTGAAAAAGTTATTGCTCAAAATTTGGACAAGCTGGTTCGTGATACAAAAGGGCGAATTATTGTAGCCTCTTTTTCATCGCTTATTGGTCGCTTGCAACAAGTTATGGATGCGGCGGTTCGTTATAATAGAAAAGTTTTTATTTCTGGGCGATCAATGATTACAAATGTAAAAATTGCGCAGAATTTAGGATATATCAAGGTGCCTCAAGGGGTAATTATTGATATTAAGAAAATGAAAAAA
>CAXCBS010000129.1:0-4181 GCA_963980845.1 uncultured Candidatus Peregrinibacteria bacterium
GACGACAGCACTGGGCTGCTCGGCAGGCTTCTCGGAGTCGGGCTTGGCTGCTTGCTGATTGCGGTTACCGCCATAAAGACGACTGAGCCGCTTGTAGTTGGCGCGATCGGACATCTGCTGCTGAATAACTTCAAGTCGATTCCGCACGGCCTGGACCTCGGGACACGTCAGATCGGTATTCTCCTGCTCGGCCTCATCGGAATAAACCTTGATGAGCCTGAGAGCCTGCAACTTACGCCGCACGGAGAGCACTTCATTGTCGGTCAACTCGTCCTTCATGGCCTCGATCTGATCCTTGGACATGCGGGGATACATGAGCATCCGCAAATCCTTGATCTCTTCGGCGTCGAGCGATTCGACACACGAAACGGGATCAGGGTCGATGGGGTCGTAACCGGACTGCGCGGCGGCCGGGGTGGCGGTCAAAAACACGATGGCCAGCATGGCCAGCAAAAACAGGTTGCGAACTTTCTTCATGGCAAATCTCCTTTGTGTTGCCAAGTTAACGAAATACTGAACTGATTGAAAGAGAACATTCTCCTCACCGGAATAGTTAAATAACTGCTCTGGTGAGGGCACAACGGTGGTTGTGCCTGTTTTCTACATCTTGCGTAAAAAACTAGTTTTTGTCAAGTCCCGGACACGGATCATCTCGAACAAGATCGCCCGAGTTGTCTCTCCATCGCGCAAAGCCTCTGCTGTTCGCGATGATTATCCAGGTAGGTTTGTCCCAGGTCCTCTAACGTTGGTCCATGAAGGACTGAACGAGTTCGAGGTTGAGACCTTTGTCGTGGCCGAGTCCGCTGTTTTTCCAGCATGTCGGCGATTGATGGGCCTCGCAACTTGCGCTGGAGACGCTCGTTATCGGATTCGAGGCGACGTTGTTCGGCTTCCGCTAGATCACGACCCTCTACAGCATCTTCAAGCAATTCCTCCAGTTCCCTGACTCGCCTTGACAGTCGAGTAACCTCCGTTTGGCTTTCACCTAACTGGATAACCAACTTGCCTGCTCTAGCTGCTTGTCTTTTCAGTTCCTCCAGGTCAGATGGACCGGCAGCACCAGACAAACCACTTGCATGACTAGCGATCATGCGACGAGCTTTCTCGATCTCCTCTCTTAGTGGAACAACTTCTCTTTCCAGATCAGAGTATTTCACTTGGAGTTGCTCGAGTGCCTCACTTGAGTCACTCATATCACGAAGCTTTTCTTCAAGCTCCACGATCCGACGACGTAATTTGGCGTCTGCCTCCTTAATCCTCTCTTGCTCCTCGTCAGTGACGATACCATCTGCCAGAGCCACTTTGACCTCATCAGCCAATTCCGGTTTCTGTGCTGGATTTGAAAAGAAAATCCAAACTCCAACAATTCCAGACAAAACAATAAGAAGCGCGATGAAATATTTCATGATCTGTCTCCTTGAGATGATCGAATTAGTAACATACTATTTTATCATGTTAGAAATAATTTGTCAATAGCGAATCACGTAACACATATCACGCCTACCTATCAACAAGCAATCAACGCATAACAAAATATGACAAACAAGACAAAATGGCTAAAATAAGACAAAACCCGCAAGGATGACCTCACGGGTTGATGATGTTTTGTAGAAATGTTATTAGGGAAAAGCCAAATTTGTTTTGGAGACCGGATTGGGCCAATGCGCCAAGGAGAATTGAAGCAAAGATTAACAACACAATTACTCTAGTTGAAGCATCTTTGTATTTAATTACTTCCTTGACTGCTAATTGCTCCAGTTCTTCTTTGAAATATCGCCTTAAATATGCGATTTTCAGTTCTACCTTCAATTGCTCTATTTTCTTTTGGTGCGCTCTTTTCTGCAATGCGCTTTTACCTTGCCCATTGCTATCATGGTCTTTGCTCAAAACCACAATTTGAAAAGCTATATCATGCAAATCACCAACAACCAAATCGCCATTAATCCCAAGTTCTTCGTAAAGATCCATGGTTAACCTCCTTGCCAATTTGCAAGAAGAGCCGCGATGCGAGGCATCGCGGCTCTTGTAAATAAAGAATAAATCAGAACGCTGTTTTGATCCACTGCAACAGACTCACACCCAGTTTCCAGATGGCCAGCTCTTCGAGTGCGAACATGATTACCAGACCTAATCCCGTCAGCCCCACCCACTCACCGATACTCGTCCGCTGCTTGACCGGCTTCTGGTTCTGAGCCTCGGTCAGATCCCTTTCCAGGTCAGCTATCTGATCACGAGCTTCACCCAAATCCTGACGCAATTCGTCCTCAAGCTTGAGCTGGGCTTCGGCTGCTTTTCGCTGAAGCCTTGCGTCTTCTTCAGCCTTACGCTGAGCTTCGACTTGATCGTCCTCGTCCTTCTTGCGAGCGTCGATCTTGGCCGTTAGTTTGAAATAAAGCTGGTGAACCTGAACACGCGCAAACTTGAGTTGCTTCCCGACCAAGAGAAGCTTCTGACGTCCGCTCTGTGCATACAGACTGTCAGTCGCGACCAGCTCTTCGAAGATCTCCAACTCATCCTGCGTGGCGACATAGAAGGTAAATCCGTCATCGCCATTGGGTGTCTGCTGACCGAAGAAAAGCCGATACAACCAACCTTCAGTAAAAATCTGGAAAGTATGATTTACCTGCAGTGGAAAATGTTCCTGAGCCGACGACGTCACCTCGGACTGCGCCTGCGCGATAACAGCCTCTTGCTTGGCGACAACCGGAGCTTCCTCACGGGTAGTCGTCACGACGGGCTCGGTCTCTTCTGGCTTCTCCTCGGGTTCTTCATCGGATTCACCTCCTCCTCCGAAAAGAGCCACCGAATCATCCGTAGTTGGCGGTGCTGCAGTCAACTCCGAACCATCGCTACCGGCGTCTGCGTCGTGGATGTCTCCACCCATTGCACTCCTACCGTCTTCTGTATCCGTGTCAAAAGGACTTCCAGCCATAGTACTTCTCCCTTTTCTCCCCTTTTTGGGGTAAGAACGTGAACTTGTGAAACAACAAAACTAACATAATATGTTATCATATAGGAAATAATTTGTCAATGATTGGGCGCGGAACGCGGATCGTAAATTTTGAAGATCAGTAAAAACAATCGCAAGAAAAAAACGACTAAAACAGCCGTCTTTTTATGTAAAATTAGAAGAAATTACCCCATACCGATAAACTTGTCTTCTTCTTCAAATTTAGGGTAATCTTTTTTTGTTGTTTTTTGTGAATCATTGTCAGTTGGGAGTTCTGGTTCATTCATCTCTTCGATCTCCTGTTCTTCCTCGGAAATCTCCTCAACATCGTCTAAATCTAGCTCAGGAACGTCTGGTGTGTCCCCCATTTCTTCTTCAACACTTTCTGTTTCTGGAACATTATTATAAGAAACTAACTCAGGTTCCTGATCTTGACTAAACTTGTCATGATCTCTATCTGGTCTGTAAGTTAGAATTACGTATGCAAATGATAATATTACACCAACAAATAAACTAACTGCTAAATTTAACGCGATATTTGGTTGTTGTGGATACTGAGAAACTAATGGTGAATCTAATAATTTCAGATCAATATCACCAATCCCAATTAAATCGTCCTCTTCATTAATCAACACCTCTGCAACTGTTCTTGAAATTATCAAAGCTTGATTTGAATCTGTGTGATAGATTGTGAAATTTAATTTACTGTAACCTGTTGGAACGTAAGCATCAACTGTTTTATCCCAAACTTTTCGACGATCTCGTTCGTCAGATCCAAAATAGGTTCTATCAATTGATAAGTTCTCTGATAAAACTTTATCTAGAAAATAACTTGAACTAATAACCTGTGACAACTTTTTTCCAATCTTCTCTTCAGACTTTGTAGCACTGTAAGCGTCAATACTAAAACTTGATTTCTGAATAATTAAGACACTTGATTCAGCTGAATATTTAAATGGAGTCACTAAAGTAATACCCAGACCAATCAAAAATACGATAATTATAACAATTAACGCCTTGTGCCAATTTTTCTTGTACACATTGATATAGTCGATTTCTCGATAATGTTTCATATAGTTTATTCTTAATGTTTATACTTGCATTATATTAGTACTGAATTTAAATGATATATGTATTACTCCATTTCGCACTCTCGTGCGAGTTACTTTTTTCCGTAAAAAAGTAACCACCTGCCTACGCTATTACATAAGCTTCGGCAAGGCAGGAAAAC
>CAXCBS010000130.1:0-4158 GCA_963980845.1 uncultured Candidatus Peregrinibacteria bacterium
CTTGCTATTGAAGACATCATGGTTCGCTATCACCGAATGAAAGGACATCCAACTCTATGGCTACCTGGAACAGATCATGCGGCCATTGCCACTCAAAACAAAGTTGAAAAAATAATTGCTGAAGAGGGGACTGATCGACACACCATGGGTCGAACCAAGTTCTTATCACGAGTAAAAAAATATGTTGCTGGATCACAAGACACTATTCGCAATCAAATCAGACAAATGGGCGCGTCCATAGACTGGACTCGTGAGCGTTACACCATGGATGACCAATTAACCCGCGCTGTGCGGGCCGCGTTCTTAAAAATGTACAAAGACGGGCTGATTTATCGCGGCCCGCGTATCGTTAACTGGTGCACTCGTTGCGGATCAACCTTAGCCGACGACGAACTTGAATACCGCGAAGAAAAATCTAAGTTTTACTACTTAAAATACGGACCAGTTGTAATTGGAACTGCTCGTCCTGAAACCAAATTTCACGACAAAATAATCATCGTGCACCCCAAGGACAAACGCTACAAAGACTTAATCGGCAAAGAGCTTGATGTGCCCTGGATTACTGGAACTGTAAAAGCCAAGTTTGTAGCCGATGAATGCGCTGACATGGAAATGGGAAGCGGAGCCATGACTATTACTCCAGCTCATAGTTTTGTGGATTTTGACCTAGCTAAGAAATACGATTTTGAAATTACGCAAATTATTAATGAAAAAGGTGAAATAACAGAGGCCGGCGGACCAGAATTTGAAGGTCTTCATGTTAAAGACGCTCGCGAAAAAGTTGTTAAAGAACTAGACGAAAAAGGTCTTTTAGAAAGTATTGACGAAGAATATGTACACAACTTATCTTGCTGCTATCGTTGCGGCACAGCCGTTGAACCACTTATTTCAGAACAATGGTTTATTGATGTCAATAAAGAAGTGCGCGGAAAAACCTTAAAAGAACGAGCCCTAGCCGCAGTCCGGAAAGGGGATATTGAAATTCTCCCCGATCGTTTTAATAAAGTTTATTTTCACTGGATTGAAAACCTCCGTGACTGGTGTATTTCACGTCAGATCTGGTGGGGACACCGTATCCCGGTTTGGCATTGCAGCGACAAAAAATGCAAACACCACAAAGAACCAATTGTTAGCCTTGATGATCCCACCGAATGCCCAACATGTAAAAATTCCAAACTCAAACAAGATCCAGACACATTAGATACCTGGTTCTCATCTGGGTTATGGACTTTTTCCACACTTGGCTGGCCTGAAAAAACCAAGGACCTTCAATATTTCCATCCAACATCCGTCCTTGAAACCGGTTATGACATTATTTTCTTTTGGGTGGCTCGTATGATTTTAATGACCACTTATTTATTAGATGATGTTCCTTTTGAAACCGTGTATTTGCACGGGCTTATTCGCGACAAACAAGGTCGCAAAATGAGTAAATCACTTGGGAACGGCATTGACCCTCTCGATATGATTGAAATGTACGGAGCTGATGCCGTGCGTTTAAGTCTTGTGCTTGGCTCATCACCTGGTAACGACCTTCGTGTTTACGAGGAGAAAATCGCTGGTTACCGTAATTTTGTGAACAAAATCTGGAACAGCGCCCGTTATGTATTAATGAACCTTGAAAAAGAAGATTTCCATGCTGAAATTGACCCAGACTCACTTTCTCGAGCAGATAAATGGATTCTTCATCGCTTAAATCAAGTTACAAAAGAAGCCACCAAAAACCTCGATAAATACAGTTTATCAGAGGTGGGAATGGGAATTTATGACTTTTTCTGGAGCGAATATTGCGATTGGTATTTAGAGATTAGCAAAATCAAGCCTAACAAAGCGGTTTTAGCTCATGTTCTAAAAACCGTACTCAAACTACTACATCCGTACACTCCTTATGTTACCGAGGTGTTATGGGAAAAAATGGACCAAAAAACACAGCTTATTACCGAGGAATGGCCTAAGCCAGATCCAATGTTTAATTTCAATAAAGCCAGTGGCGAAATGCAAATGGTGATTAACGTGGTTAAAAACATTCGCCAGCTCCGCGCCGACTACAAACTCAAGCCAGGCCAGAAATTAAAAGCCACTTTCCACGGTGAAAAAATTCAAGCTGTTCTGAAAGACAACATGGATATCATCATGAGCTTAGCAAAATTAGAAAACCCAGTAATTGAAAAAGAAGAAAAAGAGAAGAAAAAGAAAGTTCCGGGAACAATTGTCTCATTTGCCGGCCCAGTTAAAATCAAGCTCATGACCAAAGGCATTGTAAATCTCGACAAAGAAAAAGCCCGCTTAAAAGACGAAATCCAAAACCTTACCGGCTACATAAAAGGACTTGAGAACAAGCTTAAAAACGAAGGTTATCTACATAACGCCCCCCGACCAGTAGTCGAAGCTGACAAAGCACGATATTTAGAAGGGAAGGAAAGGCTTGAAAAGATTAAGAAACAACTAAATTCACTAGGTTAATGATTGATGTCCTTGAATTTCTTAAAGACAATAAAATCAAATATGTTCTTCACGAACACCCCGCAGTTTTCACTTGCGAAGAAGCTGAAGAAAAATGTGGAAACATTCCTGGGCTGCCATGTAAAAACCTTGTTCTTAAGGATGAAAAAAAGAATTATTTTATGGCGATTTTACCAGCCACTAAAAAACTGAATTTTAAAAACATAGCTAAACTGATTAACGCAAAGAAAGTATCGTTCGCAAATCCTGAAACTCTTCAGGTATTATTAGGCTTAGACGTTGGGTCTGTGTCCCCATTTGGACTCTTAAACGATCAGGATAAAGAAATAACTCTAATCCTTGATCAAGAGGTTAAGGAGGCAGAAATCTTAAGCTTTCACCCAAACGTTAACACCTCCACACTAGAGCTAACAAATGAAATGTTTTTAAAATTTTTAAAAACAATCAATTGTAACCCTTGCGTGTTTTCCTTCTAATAAATTAATAACCTTCCAAACTATGATCACCTCCGGAACACCCCCTCAGGACATGATAGATCATATTTCTAATGAAAAGCCTGACTTTATTGTCCAAGCTGGTAAATCCATAACTCCAACCGCCAGTATAATTTTTATTGTTTTTGGAGTACTCATAGCATTGTTTGGCATTGGCGTTAGCGTACTTGTTACAATTTTTGCACCGGAATTCGATGTAGCGTCAAAATATGTTTATATTTGCTATGGAGTTTTTGGATTCCCAACATTGATGGGATTACTCTCTATTCGCCACGGTGCCAAAGCGCGTGACCTTCCTGGGCCTTGGGTGGCCAATTTAAAAAAAGGCTTACTTGTTTATCACTCCAAACACAAACACCACATTTATAGTTGGGACAAAGCCAAATTTAGAATAGATAACAACAAAAAAATAATAACTGTTAGAGTTAAATACAGCACCTCAAACAGCCAAATGAACCGATCAGACAAGATAGTAGAACTCGCACATTTTGAAGAAATAGTTAAAAAACTACCCCTCACCAAATAAGTGCCCACCCACAACGCGTCTAAAACAAACATCCTCAAATATATTAAACCCAAATTGACTAAAACCGAATTTTTGAGTTCCCATACCGGCACGCGATAACCAATGGATAGTCGGATCATCAAATTCACCATCCATTACCGTGTAAGAATCGCGGTCAATTTGATATTTTCCCTGACAACACGCTGCCGCCAGCATTGTATAAATATCATGAGTCATTCCTTTTTCGTCCGGGTAAGAATGGAACCTTTTTCGATTAATTCGATTATCAATATATCGCCCCGAATCATCACCAGGTACATCGGGGGGAGTCCGCACTCCCTCTACGATATATACACGCCATCCTTGTACCGGGTCCATGATGGTTGCCTCTAATTCTTTTTCCAAAAACAAAGAAGACATCGTAAAATCACCGTCTTCTGTTTGCGCATCAATAATTGATTTTATTTTATCAATCAGAGGACATTCCGGAACAATTAAAAATACTGGCTTTTCAAAAGAGGCCGCAATCCTAAGCTCATCAGAACTAAACAAAGAAATAGCTTCTTCGGAAGTTGGGGGAGGAGCCGCTTCTTCTTTCAAAAAATCTAATTTCTCTAAAAACTCTATCCGTCTTGCATGTTGCCCTGGTAAATCAAGTTTCTCAAGAACATCATCCATTTCCATATCTGGTGAATC
>CAXCBS010000131.1:0-4125 GCA_963980845.1 uncultured Candidatus Peregrinibacteria bacterium
CTAGCCGCTGGAGAGGCTGCTCTATGGGGAGCAATGGCGGCTCCAGACGTTGAGGGTGAAACTCCGATTGATCTTGCCCGTCAAAATCAAACAAATATTCAGGCCATCACTGATCCGATTGCTTACAAAATAGCTTGGGATCGTCAGGCGGCATATCTTGAAGAACAACTTGGAGTTACTCGAGACATGCCAGAAGATCAAGTGCGTCGAATTATTCGTTCACCGCAAGGTCGGACAATTTTGCCGCGCGGTGCCTATAGCCGATATAACAGATCTAAATATACTCTTCATCAGTGGGTTGTGGGGAGAATGGTGAGCGAATTCCTGCGTACCAACATGGACCGAGATGCTGGGTTAACTGCGGCCGGGACTGAGGTTTATCGTGAAAGCTTATTGCATTCTGCGCCGCATTTGACAGTTTTTGACCCCGAGGTTAATACGAATTGGATTAATGACAATACTCCTGAGCAAATTGCCCTGCGAGAACAGTTGCGTGATTTGATGGGAGAAGATGAAGTCCCTGAAGATGAAGCTGGTAATGGGCAAGTTGAGGCAACGCCGGAGATTGTATCTGTGCTAGCGTACTTAAGGCGTATACCGCCGGCTGCTCTAGGCGCGACAACTAATTTTCAAGACATTCATGCTGATGTAGTTGGCGGTGATGTTGGGAAGGCGGAGACGACCTTAAATGAAATTCGTCCCCTTTATGATGATTTTAAGCGCTTCCGGGACCGAGAAAAAAGACTTTTTGATACTCGGTTAACTAGAGAAAAACGCATCATGTCGGAGCGTGAAACGCTTTTGAACCAACACCAACCAGCTGCGGATAAAATTACCGGGATTGTGGAGGTTGAGGAGCAAAGATTTAACAAACAGATTGAAATTAATCAGATTCAGGCACGAGTTGATGCCCAGCAGATAAAAGTTGATGACTTGGATAGTAGGTTAACACCAACTCCCGGCGCAACTCCCGGTGCAACTCCAGCGACTGCTCCCACTGTTGCAGCAACCCCGCGGATTGATCCTAGATCAAACCTTGTATCTAATCTGGAGGGCCGACTGGCTGCTGGAGAGGATGAATTCCGAGTTGCGGGCGATCAATACCGTGAATTTATGGCACTGTTACAAATAAATATTAATAATCACCCAAGGGCTTCTCTTACTACATCTCCGGATGATCCTCGCCTGCTTGTTTACCAAGAACTACAAAACCGGGCTACAGCGGCGGATACTTCGGACCCTCTTAATATAGCCTCTACGCAGGACATGCTTAATGAATTTATTGCGCTATTAGAGCAAAATGTTACTGATCATCCTGCTGAGGCCACGGCGCCTGCTCCCTCCCCTGCACCACCACCTGTTGGCGGTGTCTCTCCGATGATCTTGCCAGACCCTCGTTATGCTCGATTACAATCTGCAGAGGAAGCGTTAGAAGATTTAAAAAAAGAACGAAGAAAAGCACAAAATGAATTGGCTACGATGACTTCCAAAAGTCGTAGCTTACGATCTACTTACAGGACTGCTCATAGTCGACAAATTGCATCTACAGAACCTGCTGTTGCTGCTCGTTTTGGAGTTGTAACCACTGATCCTTTTGACTTGGATTCAATTTTCCCAACGGGTGCCTCTACGCCCCCTACACCAGCCGATTGGGCCGCTGCCGCTGACATTGCCGACTTAACTGATGGTCGAACAACAATTATGACCGCCCACGCTACTGAATTCACTACGTACGAAACCGACAAACGCCAGATGGAACAACGCCACGAGAGCGAAACGCGTGAATTTAATGATCAATATGATGAGAGTCGATCTTTTGATGATTACACTGTTCCTCCTGACTTGACTCCGACTGCGAGCCCAACTTGGATGACGCCTCCGTCTGCGATTATAGCCCCACCGTCATTAGCTGATTTAACAGGTTCTGATTTTGGCACCTTCAAACAGCTCGAAGACGGTTACAAGGGGGCTCAGGAAGACTTGCGCAAAGCACAACGCGAACGTCAAGCTCGTGGAAACAAGGACACTAAATTTCTTTCTCCAACCGAACTATTGCGTCGTTTGCATGAAACTGACCCGGCAAATATTGCTCGATTTGGAGATCCTAAACAAAGGGCTTTTAGATCGATGGTGTCGTCGCTAATCACTGTGAACATGGCGCGAAATCGGGCAATTTACTCCCGTCGAATTCGTCGTTTAGCAGAGGAAGCGACTGAGCCAGAAGGAGTGATTGGCTGGGTTAGAAATCAATGGCAAGCCCTACGAGGGACGGTCCCACGTAGTTTTGATGATTATCGTGTTGACCACTTAGAAACTGATTCCAAATTTAAAAATCTAAAAAACCTACGCTTAAACAGCTCTATTGATCAAATTGCGAGTTGGATTGGTGAAGGAGACGATGCTGCGCTGACCTTAGAATCTTTGAAAGAATTGATGGATAATCACATTCGTCCGCTGGCCCTGGATGCTAAGGCTGGGTCACGCTTAAGGATTGATGAAAGCGCAAAAATTGTGTATTTGTTAGAGCGGATGGAGGCGGTTTATTGCACTGCCTTGGTTCGTAGCAAGATGAAAGGAGCAGATGTCCCAAAAAACAAAGCGGAATTGTTTGCTTCTATGCTAGACGAACAATTAACAGGAGATATTAGTCCTAACTCTGGTCGGTTTATGACAAATAGAGAGGCTGCTCTAGATCGTAATGATAGACAAGAGACTCCCGAGGAAGGCGAAGAGGAAGAAGACCGTGAATTTTCGTTTGGTAAACTTGTTAAATGGGCCTCCCCAATTGTGACTGGTTGGTGGAGTAGCCGCCCCCCTACTTATTGTACTGCCTAAAAACTTTATGAAAACACTCAAAGATTTTATACAACTTGTAATCAAAGACCTAAATTTAGGCAAATTAACTCCTTCTATGGAGAAAACTATTGAATTTAGGATTGAAAAAATGGTAGACAAACAGATTCAGAGCGCGCTTGAACAAACGTTAACTGAAACTGATTGGGAAATTTTTGATGCTTATAAAAAAGATCACCCTGAGGCTTCTAGTGAGGAAGCTATTTCCCAGATAATTCAGACTCGTCCCGAGATTCAAAACACGCTCGAGGACACGCTTGATGACACCTACAATCAACTTATGATGATGGGAAATGCGGCTGAGGTAGGAATTTCCATGAAAACTGACACTGAGGAAAAGGATTAAAAATCTATGAAAAACGGGTTACACGCTCTTGATTTAAGAGCGGTTTTATGATAAAATTAATAGATAAAAATAAATACAAAACTCAAATGTCTCCAGAAAATGCTGATGCACCACAAGATGACACTAGCTTAAAAGGTCTGACCGAATACCAAACTGGTCAGATTGAAGACCTGCGCAAAGATAAGGCCGCAGAAGACTATGATGGAGCTTTGAAGTCGTTTTTAGACATTGAAGATAACACCTTAAATACAATCTGGAATCAAAGTGATGGCTTAGCTGAGCGTTTTACTAATGGGATGAAGGCTTTATTGCCTTTTTATGACCATGGTGGCGCCCCAACCAAGAAAGGGCAACTAGTAGCCACTATTCGTGAAACAGGAGACAAAGAAGCTGATTCTATGGTCGGAGCTCTGAAAGATTTTGGAGATACTGCCAAAATAAAACTATCCAAGTTATCAACCAAAAGCGCTGAAAAGTTTAACCGGATTTCTTCTCGCCTCCGAGTAGCCGAAAGAGTTAAAAACGGTCTTACATTTATGAATGAACGTTGGAAAACTGAAGCGGAGCGGTTTAGACGAGTTGATGATGTTTTAAGAACAGCTCGAGGCAAGACTTTTCGGGGTAAGTTCCCAGGCTGTTTTTCCAAAGAAATCCGTGTACAACGAAAGGAAAACAAAAAAACTGTTGAATTGATTCAAAAATCAGAGCGAGCAGCGGAACAAGTAATGTCAGAGGAACGACCTAAATACGATGCCTATCAACGTAAGGCAGATGAGAAATTTGAAAGTGTAAAGGCGGTAGAAGGTGAAGTTCGCCAATTGCTAGCTGACCATGCTCCTAAAAAACTTAACGAAATAGAGAGCGCTTTTCATCTAGCGGCGACGGGGAACAAAAACCCTTTGATAGGATTGCGGGATGATCTTAAA
>CAXCBS010000132.1:0-4099 GCA_963980845.1 uncultured Candidatus Peregrinibacteria bacterium
AGTGGTAATCGAAGCTAAGCATTTGTGCATGATGGCGCGTGGTGTGGAAAAGCAAAACTCTATGATGGTAACCTCAACAGTTCGCGGCTTGTTTAAGAAAAACCTCAACACTCGCAGTGAATTTTTACGTTTAATTGGTAAATCCTAATGGGAAATTCGATTCCAAAACCAGTAGAAGATTTGATTCAGGCGTTTACGCGACTCCCGGGCATTGGGCCCAAAACTGCGCAGCGTCTGGCCATGCATTTATTGCAATCTCCGGAGAATATGAGTGATTCATTGTCTGAAGCGATTAAAAATTTGAAGATTTCGACTATGCTGTGCCGAAAATGCTGGCATTTAACCATGCAAAGTCCGTGTGCGATTTGCGAAGATCAGTATCGTGAACACAACGTGGTGTGTGTAGTAGAGCACCCAGCTGACCTGATTACGTTAGAAAAAACCGGTATTTTTAAGGGACTTTATCATGTTTTGCATGGATCGTTATCGCCAATTGATGGAATTGGACCAGATGATATTAAAATTACGGAATTAGTTACACGTGTAAAAGAGCCAAATGGTGACCCAGCGATCGAAGAAGTGATTTTGGCCACTAATCCAACTATGGAAGGCGAGGCCACTGCCAGTTATTTGTCTGGGCTACTGCATCCACTAGGTGTGCGTGTAACCCGAATTGCCCGCGGGCTACCAAGCGGCGCTGACATTGAATATGCTGATCACCTTACTCTGATGCGGGCGATGGAGGGGAGGCATGAGTTTTAAATAAAAGTGTTTTTCGGTACCGGTTAGTCGACTTCTCCTGCGGAAGTCGCTACCTATGTCCTCGCACGGCTGTTTTTGCTAACACAAAAAACCAAGCCAGCCGCGCTGCGTCAATTACCGAAAAACACTTTTATTTAACGGTAATATTATAAAGACAACCTCCACTTCCGGACAGATGGGCGTCAGGATGTTTTTTTCGAATTTCGGGATTCGCGGCAAAGAATTGGGCCTCAAAATCATTGTGAAAAAGAGGGAGAATGTCGCCTTCTTGGTTTCCGTTTAGGATGTGAACTATCTGAGATGTTTCATGGTCACGTTGGCCGCATTTTTCAAGGTCGAGGTTTTCGTAGGCTTCCTTAGTTGAAACGTGGACACTGGTTTCAATTATTTCAATGTGGAGATTTTCAGGAGGGAGAAGAGGCATTAAATGTTCGCCGTAATGCATGCCCAGCGCAGTGCCACCAATTAAACAAAACGGGACGTCCATGCCAATTTCAGCGGCGAGAGTGAGGAGCTCCTCGGGAGTTTTGTTAAGGCTCCAGAGCTGATTAAGAGCTACGAGCGTGGCGGCCGCATTAGAAGAAGCCCCACCAAGTCCAGCCGCAATGGGGATGTTTTTTTGGAGAGTGATTTTAGCTCCTTTTTTGGGATCGAGAAGGTGAGCGGCTTTTAAAATTAAATTAGAATCATCTGTTGGGACTTCTTTGTGATCGCAAATTAATTCAAGGGAGTCGTGCGGCTCGAAAGTAAGTTCGTCATAAAGCTCGGGGACCTCGTGGTAAATAGTTTGGATACGATGATAACCGTTTTCATCACGCCCAAGAACGTCGAGAGCGAGGTTGATTTTGGCGGTTGAATTAACGGTTATGGACATTTTTACAGGTTAGGAAGTCTGCGCGTGCAGACCTTGCAGGGTGACAGTGGCAAGACATTGTAATCCTTCACCGCGACCAAAGGGAGTTAAGTCTTCGCCAGTGGTGGCAGTGAGGCCGATTTGAGATTCGGAAATGGAAAGGAGGTCGGCCAAGCTGGCGCGGATTTGGTGGGCGAGCGGATCGATTTGGGGCCTGGAACCTTCGAGTTGAAGGCCGACGTGGGTGATTTGATGGTTTTTAAGTTGAGCAAGGGTGGCGCGTAGATATTCGCGACTGTTGGTGACGCCCTCCGCGTGGAGTGGGTCAGCAATAGCACTAAAAGAGCCCTGTCCAAGCGCTTGCAGAATCGCGTTACAAAGCGCGTGAATAATAACGTCGCCATCGGAATTAGCGATCATACGTGGCTCGTCTTGGATGAGTAGGCCGCCGAGGGTGAGACCTTTTTCAGTGGCGTGGAAACGGTGCGAATCTTGGCCAATTCCAGTGCGAGATTGCCCTCCCTCCAGTAGGAAACGAGCAAATTCTAAGTCGCGGGTAGTGGTTATTTTGAAATTATTTTTTGAGGCAGGAACGAATTGAGGCTGGAGACCAAGTTGCTCGGCAAGCATCATTTCATCGGTGCCTTGAAGGTTTTTATCGAGGGCATCGAGGTAGACTGAGGCGCGGATAACTTGCGGGGTTTCGGCCGCGTAAATTTCGTTGCGGTTAAGGGTTTTTTCTTTGGTGCGAAGAGTTGAAATTACGGGATGGGCAACATAAGCGGCGCCAGATTTTTGAGCGGCCATGATAACTTGTGAGATTTCTTCGGAAGTCACAAAAGGGTTAGCCGCGTTGTGAAAAATGAGGAGATCTTCTGAATTGGGCTGCAAGTGACGAGCAGCGATGGCGGCAGATTCTTGACGGGTCGAACCGCCAGGAATGTGCTCGGGGCTAATAATAATTGTTTTATCTATTTCGGGGTGCTCTTCAAAAATGTCGGCCGAATGTTGCCACATTGGCTTGCCAGCTAGAAGCTGGAATTGCTTGGGGGAGTCGCCTAAGCGAACCCCTTTACCGAAAGCGAGGATGATGGCGATGTTCATAAGGCTTGTTTTACGTGATCATAGATTTCAAGAAAAGAAATTTTTTCGTCTAAGAAATCTTGGACAGCGGCGTCGTTGGTAGCCACAAATTCAGCGCCGCGGTTGGCGCGACCGGCTTGGTAGCCGAGCTGAATTCCCTCGAGGGGGCCACCAGATGGTGCGGCGAAAGTCCAGGATTCGTTGAAGTCGAGTTCAGGGAGAGGGGCGGGAGTGCGGCCTGGATAATGAAGGGCGTAATGAATAGCGATTTTCATGCTGGTTTCTGAGGCCACGAGAATGGAGTTGCCGTCCTTGAGCTGAATAATGCCGTGGACTTTGCTTTCTGGATGAATGCGGACCTCGATTTGGTCGTAGGGGAGATTGAAAAGATGATGGGCTTCGATGATTTCAAAGCCTTTGTTAATAAGCGTGGCGGAATCGATGGATATTTTGGGGCCCATTTCCCAGGTGGGGTGCGCGAGCGCCTGATGGGGAGTGACGCCCTGGAGGTCTTGGCGCGAGCGGCCGTAAAAAGGGCCGCCGGAACAAGTGAGAATTAGGCGGGCAATCATGTGGGGATCAATGTTTTGGAGGGCCTGATGCAGGGCAGCGTGCTCAGAATCTACTGGGATTATTTGAACGCCTTTTTGGGCCGCAAGTTGCATGATGCGGGCGCCGTCTATGACAAGCGATTCTTTGTTGGCCAAGGCAACGCTCTTTCCCACCTCCAAAGAGGCGAGCGTGGCTGGGAGGCCGGCGGCCCCAGAAATTGCATTCAACACAATGTCGGCCTCTGTTTCGGCAATAAAATCAGGGAGATTATCAAGCGTGTAAGGAACACTAAATTTCGCAGCTTGCGTTGCCACTAACTCTTCATTGGAATGAGCGGTAAGGCCGGCTAATTGCAGGCTTGGCGAAGCCTCGATAACTTCAAGTACTTGCTGTCCAACAGATCCAGTGGAGCCGAGAATTAAAACTTTTTTCATAATGAGGGCACACTATAAAGACTCATTTCCGCGCGGTAAACCTCTCTTTCTAAATAATTTGCAGCAAAGTTATCAAACCATTCTTTCTGCTCTTTCAAAACATTTTGAGTGTCACGTTCGTAATCAACTTCGCCAGGTGCAAAAAACACATATTCAATATTTACAGCCCGAAGTCGCTGAATCACTACCTCTGGATCTTCGTCATAAAAATAACAATAAAAATTATCCAACAGAAAATCGCGATAAACTCGCTTGTCATTATGCTTAACAAAATAATTCATAACTCCACTTACCTGATAAATATTTTTGGAAAGATTTTCTTCGGCATTCAAAATGGCCGCCATCTCCTCCGCCCCAGAATTAGCAGACTCATAATAAATAGCATCATCATATAAACCTCCGGCGTAAAATAGAT
>CAXCBS010000133.1:0-4069 GCA_963980845.1 uncultured Candidatus Peregrinibacteria bacterium
TTTTGCAGTTCCCGGAGCTTCTGGTGGTGAAAGTGGATTTTTAGTGAATCTACTGGGAACGAAAATTTTTGAAGAACAAATTACTGATGCCCTGGAATGGCAAGCCATGAACATTGACCAAAAACATGCCTGGGTCGTGTCTGAATACTTGAGTGCTGACTCCGAGACTTTTGTAGCTAAACCAGAGAATGGTTTTGAAACCTTGTATGTAGTGGCTGATGGTGAGGCAGATAAAATGAATATGAGTTTTTATGCCAATGTGGTTCAAGATGAATGGGACCTGGAATTCTTGTGTCCTGATGGCAGCTGTACGGCCGAAGAAGACGAAGGCAATGACGGACTGGGAGAGGACGAGGAAAACCCAGATTTTAATCTAAATGACCCTACTGATAACAGTCATGCTTCGTGGTTTCCGTTTATTTGGATAAAAGACATTATTGAATGGGTAATTGATTTAACGGTTGGCACAGTTCAAGAAACAGCGGCTAACATTGAAGGGTCAATTGAGGAAGGTCTCACGTTAACTTGTGGCCCACCAATTCCTGATGACGATGCTGACACTGACTATGATGGGATTTTGGATAGTGAAGATGAGTTCCCTTATGACATGGACGCTGATGCTGATGGTTTGCCAGACGGTGCCACTGAAACCGTGGATATTTCACTGGAGGCTGATGAGGATCGAGTGCTACTGGCTAATGGCGCGGACAAGACCACGTTAACAGTGAGGGCTCTGGATTCTAATGGTGAACAAAATACAACCGACAACTATACCGAGGTTATGATTTCCGTAACCGAAGGCGCTGATTATATTCAGATTCCAAGCCCGCTTGTTTCTCTATATGCGGGTGAAGGGCAGGCCATAGTTATGACTACTTATGACGAAGGAACTCCAATTTTTGAAGCTGAAGGAATAAGCGATAATTTGGATGGTGTTTATTCTAATACTGCTTCGGTCACAAGTAAGACTCGCTATTTAAAACTTTCAACTTACGAGAAAAAATATGTAACCGAAGAGGCGGTGTATGGCACGGAAACATTAGAAGATATCTTGGTCTTGGATGAAGACGGCAACACTGTAGCCACTATTAAATCCGCCAATGGTGAGGTTGAATTGCATGATAGCGTTAACTATCAACTTGGAGTCTTGCAGGCCGATGAGGACTCCCCTACCGGCCTCGCAATTGTACACCTTGAGACTGGAGCCATTGCTGCTTCGTTTTTCTTGGTGCCGGATGTAGAAGAAATTGTTTTGGATAGTTATTCGAGCTTAACTGGAACAGTTAATAATATTCGGGTACTGGATGCTAAAAAAAGTGATGACTTTGAAGCACGCGTGGTTGATGATCCAGACGGAGGAAGTGCTGAAAAAGTTGGTATTTATTATCAAGACTTACAAATTGGGTTAGTAGAACCAGATGGCCAGATTTATCTAAAAGACGGTTATGTGGTGGAGCTGGGTCTAGGCGATCAATACACAAACGTCTCTAACCCTCATTTACATTTTACGATTGGAGTTGGTGAAAGTGTGTTGTTTGATGTGGTGATTGGGACTGAGACTAGCTTGTTAGATATGCTAGACGTAATTGATGACGATCAAGAGGTAGTACTCTCCGCAACTGTCGAAGAGATCAATGAGATGACTCTGTTAGCGCGAGTGGGATACTTCTTCCGCTGGGTGCACTCATTTGTAGTGCGGCCAGTTGCTTATGCTTATAGTTCTTCTATATGGGAGGACTCAGACTCAGACGGCTTGGATGACTTATCGGAATGGACGATTAGCAGTAACTTGTATGACAAAGACACAGACAGCGATGGCTATGAAGATTACAACGAATTGCAAAATGGTTATGACCCAACTGAGGCTGGAGCAAAACTTTTTGATGATATTTCTGTAGATCACGAGGCTTACAGCGATGTTGTGGAGCTGTTTATCCGTGGAGTGATTGATGGCTACGCAGACGGCACCTTCCGTCCAGAAAACCCCATCACGCGTGAAGAGTTTACCAAGCTAAACCTAGGAGCAGTTTGTATGGACTGTACTGCTTTTATTGATTCTGCCCAGACTGAAATTGAGGCTGACTATTCTACGCACGCTTTCCCAGATACTAATATTGATTCCACTCTTTATTACTGTGTGGCGCACAGCCGCAACGAAGAGCTAATCTCTGGTTATAAATGGGGTGAATACGAAGGCTATTACCTCCCAACTAACACCATGAGCCGCGCTGAAGCGAGCAAGGTTTTACTAGAAACGGCCGACGTTTATGTGAAGGAGATTTCTGACTTTACTCTCCCGTGGTACACGAATTATATAATTGAATCGCAAGAAATGTTCCTTTATCCAGAAGGACGGTTTATGGAACTGGACACTTATCCAACTAGTAATTTTGAGTCGTGGATTAAGGCTGAGCTTGACCCAAGTGCTGGCCAAACCGAAGTCAAAGCTTGGCTTGAAGCTCCGATTACACGTGGAGAATTTGCCATGATGGTTGGCAACTTGTTACGAGTTCAAGACTGTCGCTTGGATGATACTGATGGCGATGGTTTGCCTGATAATTTTGAAACTTATAACGTGGGGACCTCCCCTTACAACCCAGACACTGATTATGGTGGGGTGAGTGATTTCATTGAAGTGGTTAATAACACCAATGCTATTAATGAGCCAGATGATGATGGATCGCACTTAGGGGCGGGCGACGGCGGCACGGGCAATGATGGGGATGGGGACGATGATGCGGGCGACGGCGATGGGGCTGGAGATGGTGATGCCGATGATGATGACGGGCCAGTAATTGTTATCCCAGACGAAGGCAACGCAGACACAGATGGCGATGGCCTAACTGACGCTGAAGAAGAAATGTATGGCACTGACCCTCTAGACCCAGACACTGATAACGGCGGTGTAACTGATGGTAATGAGGTTTTGGCTGGCAATGATCCTTTGAACAGCTCTGACGAAGAGACTGAGATCGATTATGACACTGGAGCCTATGTTATGGGGCTTAACTTGTCTCGTGATTCTGTTTATCAAGTTATTTCCGATGAAATTTTGTATGAGACTTTTGTGTTCCTAAAAGAGATCCCCGCCGACGGAACGTCGCAAGTTTTCTTAAAAGCACAAATTATTGATGAGTATGGAATCCCAGACACCACAGATAACGAGAGTATCGTGGAGTTTGTGGCGATTGATCCGGATCAACCTTATGGTGAGATTTTGCGTGAACAAATTCAAGTAAATAGAGGCATGGCCGAGACTGAACTACTGGCCACAACCACGTCTGGATATTTGGATATCACGGCTTCGATTTTGCCAGAGCCATTGCCTATTTATGATACGACGGTGCATATTTATCCCGGAGATCCATATACTGTGGAACTAGCTCCTTCCTCCTACTACTTAAAGAGTGGGGGCTTGAGCAAAACAGCGGTGACCATGACGCTTTATGATTTCTATGGCAACTTGGCGAACATGTCGCCGGAGCGCGTAACGCTAACTGTTGATGGGCCACTAACAATAGATGAAACCCTGGATGAGGATGATGAGCAAGTGGGCACGCAGACAACGGTTTATGAAGGGGCGATAAGTTTTGATGTGACTTCTAATGATGAGGAAGGAATTGCCACGATTACAGCTACACTGGAGAACACTGAGACCAGTACTGACATTGGAGTTTATAATGATATTAAGATTGAATTGCAGGGTGCAAATGAAGAGCTGAGTGCCAATGGGGCGGCGAGCACCACGGTGACTGCCTGGGCAGTATTAAATGATTCTGGCGAGCCGCTAGAAGGATTTAATGGTGAGATTACGTTTATGGTGGTGGATGATGTTTATGGAACGCTGGATGATGAAGAAACAAAGATTTCAACGTTTATGAGCAATGGGCAAGCGGATGTGAATTTTTATACTAATACCGTGGGTGGCACGGCGCAGGTTGGAGCGAGTATGATTGGATTTGACCCCGCCACTCTTGATATTGAATTACTGCCAAACGACACTTACGAACTAGAGCTCTCATCCGAAACCAGTGTCTTACCAAGTGGTGAAACAGCCGAAGTAATTGTG
>CAXCBS010000134.1:0-4020 GCA_963980845.1 uncultured Candidatus Peregrinibacteria bacterium
TTCACCACTCTCATTATCAACATCCATAATCATTGAAGAGGCAAGAGGCCGCGCGCGTACCTCGCGGCACCTCACACTCTTGCATGAGAAGGCTGTGGCCTGCCTCCACACTAAGTCTTCTCCCCGGAAAGGCGCGGCCCTTTATCATGTCCATGCGCGTAGCGACGTGATAAGGCGCCCCCTTCTCTGGGCCGCTGTTCAGGTATGGAGTCACGGGGAAGCTTCCCCCCTCCCCTCGAGTGACCTCGTGGCTCCATACCGACCAATTACATCCCGGTATTCACGCTGTCACCAGCGTGGGTAGGGCGTTCTGCCCCCGACAGAGAAAGCAAAACGTGTGCCCCTGGGGGTTTCGGCCCTTTCACGAGTCTCTCTCTGTCGGCCTTTAATTACATCGCATCGATCTTGGTCCTCGACCACTCTCCTACCGGAGAAGCCCAAGATCGGTGTGGAACTTGCATGGAGACCAGCGACCCCTCCCTATCCTGGAGCTCCACGCGTCGCACGGTAGCAGTCTAAGTGAGCCTCGGCACACGGGCTTAAGCTGAAAACTGCTGCTGTTGCTCTACTGCCAGACGGAGGAGGAGGTGCCGATCCTTCTCCGCTCTGGCTCATTTGCCTTCCTGGGGCTTCCTGCCCCTTTCCTGGTCACTCCCTTCCAGGCGGAAAAGTAGGATGACCAGGCACCTCGGGGGCCTTGTGTCCCCGAGGTGTTCCCTTTTTTCATTTCATGCTGTCATTTTCTTGACTTACACAAAAAATAACCTTATATTCCGAACCTCTAAGTTTTTTAGCTTAGAAAAAAATCCAACTCTGCCCCCAGACTTGTAGCACTAGTTCCCTATTTTAGGGCGACTTAGCTCGTCGAACGGCAGATTGTTCTTTGACAGCACGAGATTAATTTAAATTCAAATTTGCAGCTAATGATTAGCGCTTAAGATTTTTAAGCCTTATTGATTAGCTGCAAAGCAAACATATCGGAGAGGCGCGGCCCTACTAGCGGTCAATGCGTTTCCTACCGCTGGGTTCCATCCCCGCCTCTCCGTTTTTTTCTCAGATGGGATGTGCGTACCTGGCGGTTCCGCACATGAGAACGCAGTCTCTGAACAGACTGCGCGACTCCTAGAAGCAAGACTCTCCGTGGTGGTTGCAACTTGTCTACTTCTAGTCCCTGGGGATGCGCTCAACTGGCATTGATGCGCATGCAGTTGCTCTTCCGGCCCCTCTGGCCGATGCGAGCACCCTTAAGAGGCGGGCCGCCTGGCTTAGGCCCGCCTCTTAAGCCCCAAATTTCATGGGTACGTGCCCCCCTGTCACGTACGGAGCCGCTCGGTGCTTGTCACCCCACCGACCGCTCCACCGGGGGAGGAGGTCCCATCCTCCCTCTTCCTCCGGTCCTCCCTTTCGGGTGAACCTTGGGCTCAACCCCTAACCCATCCCCACGTTCAATGTGCTTTGGCCTGCACGTCCGGGGTTCACCCACCCTTTCATTAGCTGGGACCTCCTTGTGACAATGCTTGGAGATCCCCCCACACCCCCACCGAGTAATCCTCGAGGCCCAGCTAATTCGTTTCCCCACACCCCTGAATGAGAGGGGCCGATCTAGGAGGATCGGTCCCTCTCCCCTATCTAATCTCGTGCTGTCACAATCCTTTTTTCGCTAAACAAATCAAAGGAATCACTTTTTACGTGACAGTAATTGACGAAAAACAATTAACCTATAAATTAGATTAATTAAAACAAAGAAAAATTAATTTTTGTGGCGAACCAATTGACGCAGCGTGGTTGGCTTGGTCTTTTGCAAAGCAAAAGCAACCGCGCGAGGACATAGATAGCGGCCTCCGCTGGAGAGGCCGACTATCGATGGTGAGCTACAAACAATTAACTTTTCTTTGTTTCTTAACTACATCCACTCGTCTCTCCACAACTCATACATTTATAACAAGTACCATTGCGAGTCATAACTGCTCCACAAGTTGTACAAAGCGGTGCATCCTCGTTATTCATTCTAAGTGACATATTACTTTGCATCATTTCAAGCTGCTCTTTGCCCACTGCTTTAGCTGCTACTTTTTCTTTGACCACTGTTTTAGAAATCTTAGGAGAAACACCATCATGCACTCGAGTCTCTTTTACCTCTTCTACTAATTTCTCAAAATCAGCTTGCAGATGAGGGAAATTTCGTGGCATTTGCGTACCTTGTTCATAAGCACGATCCACTAACTCACCATTATGATATTTCTTAGCAACTTCCCGTGGCAAAAATTTAAGCGCCAACCATCGACCAAGATAATCCATAATAGATTTCACCATTGGAATTTCAGAATTACCGGTCATCCCAGCTGGCTCAAACCTAGAGTGAGTAAATTTAGTCACTAACACTTCGAGCGGCACTCCGTATTGCAAATTAAGTGAAACAGAAAGCGCAAAAGCATCCATAATTCCAGACAAAGTACTTCCTTCTTTACTCATCTTAATAAACAATTCACCAGGCATTCCATCCTCATAAAGTCCCACGGTCATATAACCTTCATGACCTTGGATACTAAATTTATGAGTAATACTATGACGTTCATCCGGCAATTTACGACGGAATGGTTTTTGAATTACTCGTTCCACTACTTGATGTGTCTCTTCTACCGAGGTTTCGGTGTCCTCATCAGTAAAATCAAACAAACTTCCTAAATTCCCGCCCATTGAAGACGTGTTAAGTGGCTGACTTAACTTAGATCCATCTCGATATAAAGCATTGGCCTTAAGCATGTATTTCCAACTTTCCATATAAGCATTTTTCACATCATCTAGAGTCGCTTCTTCGGGCAAGTTAACTGTCTTAGAAATAGCACCACTAATAAATGGTTGTGCCGCCGCCATCATGCGAATATGCCCCTCGGGCCGAATAAATCTCTTACCGATATTCCCACAACGATTAGCACAATCAAACACCGCGTAATGCTCTTCTTTTAGATGTGGAGCCCCTTCGGTTGTCATGGTTCCACAAACATATAAATTCGCCTCCTCAATCTGTTTATCATTAAATCCAAGGTGTTTTAAAATAGCAAAATTTGGATCGTCTAAATCTTCTTTACTCATTTTTAAAATCTCCTGACAAAAATCTTCACCAAGCGCCCATTTATTAAAAGCAAATTTAAGCTCAAAAGCAGATTCAAGTTGCCCTTCTACAGCAATAATTTGTTGATCTTTGAATCCTTTTTCACGCAATATTTCATGCGAAATCACCGTACAACCTTCAAGAGTTCCATGACCTTTGGCATAATGAATAATTTCTTCAGCTTGCGTGTCACTATAACCAAGTTTTTTAAGCGCTGGTTGCACTGACTGGTTAACAATTTTGAAATAACCACCACCTACCAGTTTTTTAAACTTAACCAAAGCAAAGTCTGGTTCAATTCCCGTGGTGTCACAATCCATCACCAGTCCGATCGTTCCAGTTGGAGCAATCACTGTAACTTGAGCATTACGATAACCATACTGTTGTCCCCATTCCAAAGCGCGATCCCAAGAATCACGCGCCGCATCAAGCAAATCAGTTGGACATAACTTAGGATCAATTCCCGTGGGAGTTATGGTAAGACCTTCATAAAATTTCTTTTCCGCATTATAACTCGCCGCCCGATGATTTCGCATCACACGGAGCATGTCATCTTTGTTTGGTTCGTATTCTGGAAATGGAGCCCGCACTTTGGCCATCAAAGCTGATGTTGCATAAGACTCTCCACACATCAGTGCTGTAATTGCCCCAGAAATCGCAAACCCTTCTTCACTATCATAAGGAATCCCAAGACGCATAAGTAGCGTTCCAATATTGGCATAACCAAGACCCAACGTTCGATAATCATAACTTAATTGGGCAATCTCCTCGGATGGGAACTGAGCCATTAAAACTGAAACTTCCAGCACTATGGTCCACAAGAAACAAGAATGCTTAAACTCATCAAGCAAAAATTCTTTTTTCTCTTCATCATACACATACCAAGATTTTTTACCTTTTGTAAGTTT
>CAXCBS010000135.1:0-4007 GCA_963980845.1 uncultured Candidatus Peregrinibacteria bacterium
GATTTCTATTTATAATTGGAAAACAATTAGTGATGAGGACGCGGAGCGTATTATGCAGCGGGCGCAATTGGATGTTTCACAAGCAGCTGAGGTTGCGCGTGAATGGCTTCTGCGAGTGCAGAAAAAGGGAGATAAGGCTGTTTTGGATTATATTCAGCGTTTTGATGATCCAGCGTTTGAGTTGAGTCAGTTGCGGGTGAGTAAGGAAGATGTGCGTGAGGCTTATGCAAATGTTTCGGATGATTTTTTAACTGCTTTGCAAGAACAGATTAGAATTTCAAGAACTTACCACGAAGCGCAGGACGCAAAAACTGTGAAGGAGTGGGAAATTGAAGCTGTGCCTGGAGTGCGAACTGGAGGTCGTGTTGTCCCAGTTGATGCGGCTGGTTTGTATGTGCCGGCCGGGAAAGCTCCGCTTCCAACTGTGGCGCAGATTTTAACAGTGGCAGCTAAAGTGGCTGGGGTTTCGCGCACTGTGGTTTGTTTTCCTCCGACGGCACCTAATTACGAGATAATTGTCGCGGCTAATGAGGCTGGAGCAGATGAAATTTACCGGGTGGGTGGGATTGCGGCTATTGGGGCCATGACTTATGGGACAAAGACAATTAAACCTGTTAATGTAATTGCTGGCCCGGGGAATCCTTATGTTCAGGCTGCGAAATTGCAGGTTTTTGGAAAAGTGGGAATTGATATGCTTTCTGGTCCGTCTGAGGCTTTGATTTTGGCGGGAGAAGAAGCAAAGGCTCGTTATGTGGCGGCCGGGGTTTTGGCTCGGTGTGAGCACGGAGCGGATTCGGCCGCGGTAGTGGCTACAACGTCGCGTGAATTGGCAGAGCAAATTCAAGAAGAGGTTGAAACACAGGCTCTTTCTTTGGGGCGACAGGAGTATATTCAGCCGGCACTTGAGGCTTATAGTGCGATTTTGGTTTTTGAATCTGATAAAGAAATGATTGAGTATGCCAATAATTACGCGGCTGAGCATTTAGTAATAATGATGCAAAATCCGCGGCAAGTTTTAACGAAAATCCGGAATGCCGGATCAGTGTTCTTGGGTGAATATGCGCCGGTGGCAGTGGGGGATTACGCTAGCGGGACAAATCACTGTTTACCAACTGGTGTGGCACCTAAGTTTGCTTCGCCAGTTAATACCGGTCTTTTTCAGAAAAAGATGGAGTTTCAAGAATTGTCACGTTCTGGGCTGGCTGAATTGCGGCCGATTGTGGAGGTTATTTCAGATGTAGAAGGGTTGGAAGCTCACAAACGTAGTGTTTTAATCCGTTTTGAATAATGGAAAATATTTATCAATTATTGCAGGTTGGGAATGAGGAAAAAGCAGCCAAATTGCTTGATGTTTTCTTGTGCCGAAAATTTAAATTAGAGGTGCGAGATTTGCAGTTTTTGCAGTCTGCGGTATCACTCAATTCTTTTAAAGGTTCGTTTGAATCAAGGGGAAGAAAGTATTTTTTCAAAACACACATTGAGTCTGGTGGTGAGGTAGAGGAATACGCGGGGGCACAATTATTGGAAGAGGCTGGTTATCCAGTTATTTTGCCAGTTTATTCGTGTGTTGAGCGGGGACGAGAAATCTTGGTTTACCCCTGGATTGATGAGCTTTCATTGTTTGAAGTGAGTGAGTTTGATTTTAGGAAACAAGAAAACTTGGATAAGCGTTTGTTTGAAATTTATATGGAAACTTTTGAGCGTGGTAAATATGAGTATCCAGCGGTGCAGCAGCTGTTTTATAAAAGGTTGTGTGGGCCGCGTTTTCAGGATTTTTATGGTGGATTAAATGAGAGTGAGCGTTTTATAGTTAATGGTCAGGATTTGGGGATTTTGGGTGAGAAATTAGATATGGCGCGGCAGTTATTGGCGCCAGACAATATGATGCCTTTTTCTGTTATTGGACACGGGGATGCGCACAATGGAAATGTTTTTCTAGGAGCGAAATTGCAATATTTTGATCCGGCGTATGCGGGGCGAATGGATCCTTTTTTGGATTTAACTAAGCCGATTTTTCACAATACTTTTGCGCGATGGATGTATTTTTCGGAGGAAGATTTTGAACTTGCGGTGCGGCGCACAAAGGGACGCGTTGAAATTGACTATGAGTGCCCATTAACAGATTTGGAGCAGAGATTTTTTCAATCCAAAATTGATAACGTGGTGCGGCCATTAGTTATGTTTTTGGAGCGTGAAAAATTGCTTCCTAAAGATTGGGAGAATCGTTTTCAGTCTTCACTCCTTTGTTGTCCACTGCTAACAGTTAATTTATTTAAATTTCCAAAACGGGTGACGGCCCTCGGGTTTGCGCGCGTCATGGAGATGGCAACATTTAATTTTAATTCTTTTTTCTTATGATTACGATTATTGATTATCAGGCTGGGAATTTGCGGAGTGTGACTAATGCGCTTGATCGTTTGGGGGCAAGTTATGAAATCACGGATGATCCGGAGGTGGTTCGACGTGCTCAAAAAGTTATTTTTCCAGGAGTGGGGGCGGCTGGTCCAGCTATGCAAGTTTTACGGAAACAAGGACTTGGTGAAGTTTTGCGAAATTTAAAAGTGCCAGTGCTGGGGATTTGTTTGGGATTGCAGCTTTTGTTTGAGCAAAGTGCCGAAGGGGAGGTTGATTGTTTGGGGATTATTCCGGGATGCGTTCGGCGTTTGCAAAACCCAAAAGTTCCGCAAATTGGCTGGAATTTAGTTAAATGGGCGGGGTCGGATTTGGGGAAAGATATCCCTGATCAATCTTATTTTTATTTTGTGAATTCTTTTGTGGCGCCGCTTTGCGTGGCGACAAGTGGAGTTTCGTTTTATGGGGAAATGTTTTCTTCGGTGGTGCAAAAAGAAAATTTTTATGGAGTGCAATTTCACCCGGAAAAATCTGGTGAAGTGGGTCTTAAATTAATTTCTAACTTTCTTGAATTATGATTATTCCAGCAATTGATCTTATTAATGGGCAGTGCGTTCGCCTTAAACAAGGACGCTATGATCAGCAGACTGATTACGAGGTTTTACCAGTTTTGATGGCTCAGCTTTACGAAAAAATGGGTTATAGCTGGCTTCACATTATTGATTTAGATGGGGCACGAGTTGGGAGTTCTCAAAATAGTGAAGTGATTCAGGAGATTTTAAAAAACACGAATTTAAAGGTTCAAGTTGGTGGTGGAATTCGAGATTTGGAGACAATGGAGGGAATGTTGGGGGCGGGAATTTCACGAGTAATTTTGGGGAGCGTTGCGGTTAAGAAGCCGGAACTGGTGCGAGAGGCGATAGCGCGGTTTGGGGCAAAGAGAATTGTGGTGGCCATGGATCTTAAAGGTAAGGAAATTCGGATTTCAGGGTGGAAAGAGGGCTCAACTCTTTCGATTGATGAGTTTTTGGAGCGGTTGCCAGAGGTTCAAACAGTTTTGTGCACAGATATTAGTCGTGATGGAATGCAACAAGGCGCAAATCAGAATTTGTATGCGCAGCTTAAAAAAAACTATCCGCGGATTGAGTGGATTGCGGCTGGAGGGATAAATTCATTGTCTGATCCTGGGATAATGGCTGTGGCTGGGAAAGCTTTTTACGAGGGTAATTATTTGCGAAAACGGATTATCCCGTGTCTGGATGTAAGGGATGGGCGTACTGTAAAAGGAGTTAATTTTGTAAATTTGCGTGATGTCGGTGATCCGGTGGAATTGGGGCGACTGTATTCTGAGCAAGGGGCGGATGAATTGGTTTTTTTGGATATTACAGCTACATCTGATCGTCGCGGAACCTTAATTGAATGGGTAGAAAATGTGGCACGTGAGATTTCGATTCCTTTTACTGTGGGAGGAGGGGTTTCATCAGTAGAGGATATTCGAGCAGTGCTTAGTGCCGGAGCAGATAAGGTCGCAATAAATAGTGAGTTAGTGCGTAATCCGGATTTGATTAATAAGGCTGCGGCCCAATTTGGATCGCAGTGCATTGTGGCTTCTATTGATGCTAAAAAAGTGGGGGATAAGTGGGAAGTTTTTGTAA
>CAXCBS010000136.1:0-4006 GCA_963980845.1 uncultured Candidatus Peregrinibacteria bacterium
TATAATCTTTTATTTAATATGTCTCGATATATTGGCCCTAGAGCCCGCCATTGCCGACGTTTTGGCACCAACATCTACGGTTCAGACAAATTCGACAAAATCCTGAACAAACGCAGCTATCCACCTGGGATGCACGGACAAGGACGATTTAAGAAAAAATCTGAATACGCAAAACAATTAGCCGCTAAACAAACCGCCCGGTTCATGTTTGGGGTTAACGAAAAACAATTCATCCGTTATTACAAAAAAGCGGATCAAAGCTCTGAAGTTACTGGTGAACAGTTACTTCGTTTATTAGAAATTCGTTTAGATAATGTTCTTTACCGAGCTGGATTTGGTCTTACTCGCGCTCAAACCCGTCAAATTGTTAGTCACGGACTACTTAATTTAAACGGAAAGCGCGTCACAGTTCCTTCAATCCAAGTTCGTGTAGGTGACAAAATCCAAGTTCGCAAAAGAAACATGGATAGTCCCCTCTTTGCCGAAGTTAAAACCGGCAAACAAAAAATTAAAGCCCCAGCTTGGCTTAAGGCTGATTATAAGGCCCTCTCTCTTGAGGTTCTTTCTATTCCAGAAAAAGATGTGCTCGAACAAAGTATCGATAGTCAGCTCATCGTGGAATTCTATTCAAAATAACCCCTTAAAAATGCACATTATCCAGGAAGAAATCGGTCTCCCGAAAATCACTCCAAAAGAGGTTGGGGAAAACCATGTAATCTTCACTATTGCACCTCTTCCTCCAGGGTACGGAACCACGCTTGGAAATGCTCTAAGACGTGTGCTTCTCTCTTCCCTGCCAGGAGCCGCTGTGTCCAGTGTTAAAATCAAAGGCGTTTCTCATGAATACAGCACCTTAAAAGGGGTAAAAGAAAGTGTTTTAGACATTATGCTTAACCTTAAGCAATTAGAGATCAAAAAAGATAATAAAGAAAAGAGTACTATCAAGCTTAAAAAATCTGGCTCAGGCGAGATTTTAGCTAAACACTTAGATTGCCCTTCTGATGTAAAAATTCTAAATCCAGATCAATACATCACCAGCCTAGACACCAAGTCAGCTTCCATTGATATGGAAATTTTTGTTGAAAAAGGTGTTGGTTACATGCCGGTTCAACTACAGAAAACTGATGAAGCCGGTCTTATTCAGGTTGATGCCAACTTTTCTCCACTTAAACGTATTCGTTACGATGTGGAATACACTCGTGTTGGCCAAATGACCAATCTAGACAAACTTACTCTTGAGCTTGAAACTAACGGTGCCATCTCCCCCGAAGATGCGCTTAAGTTCTCAGCTAACATTCTTAAGTCCTACTACGACATTTTCGATCGTGATGAAGTGCCTGTAGAAAGTGACTTTATTTCTGATTATAACCAAATCGTGGCCAAAGCTTCCGAAGAAGAAGCTTCTACTCCAGCCCAAGAATCTTATACCCCGATTGAGATTCTCGGACTTTCACCACGAACCCTGAACTCTCTTATTAATGGAGGCATTGGCTCTATTGAACAGCTTGTTAAATGCAACGAAGCCAAACTTAGCAACCTTCGTGGTTTCGGTAAAAAAGCCTTAACCGAAGTTGCTGACGCCCTCGAAAGTCGTGACCTTAAACTAATAGGTGGCGACGAAGAATCATCCGAAGAATAATTAATTTTTTGTCTCATGCGACACCGTACCAAACACCGTTCATTCGGCCGACAAAAGGACCATCAAAAAGCCTTGGCTAAAAACCTCATTACTTCATTTCTTCTCTACGAAAAAATGAAAACAACTGAGGCCAAAGCTAAGTCAATCGTCCCTAAGGTTGAAAAACTAATCACTCTCGCTAAAAACGTTCAAACTGGCAAAATGTCCAAAATGAACGGGATTCGCGAATTAAACAAAAGTGTTTTCGATGAAAACGCTTCCAAAAAACTCCTAGAGGAGATTGCTAAGCGCTACACGGACAGAAGCTCTGGCTTTACCCGTTTAACTCATTTAGGCCCTCGTGCTGGCGATGCTGCTCCTATGGTTTTAATCGAACTTGTCTAACTTTTATCTAATGAAACTCACGAAAGCTGCTAAACATACTGATTTCCAGGCTAAATGGTTCCTAGTGGATGCTGAAAAAATAGTCCTTGGAAAACTATCTACTGAAATTGCCAAAATACTTCGCGGCAAAGAAAAATCTTGTTTTTCTCCCCACGTTGATTGCGGTGACCATGTAGTTGTTATCAATGCTGAAAAAGTGGCCCTAACTGGTGCCAAACTTGATCAAAAAATGTACCGTAGCCATAGTGGTTACTTAGGAAATCTGAAAGAGGCTCCGGCCAAAGATGTCCTTAAAAAGAAACCAACTCGTCTTATTGAAGACGCTGTTTACGGAATGCTTCCTAAAAACAAGCTCCGCAAACGGTTCATGGCTAAACTTCACCTTTATGCTGGCCCAGACCATAAACATGCTGGCCAAAATCCTGAACCACTTAACATTTAATGAGCATGTCTGAAGAAAAAAAACTTACCTTCTCTGGCAAATACTATTATGCCAACGGCAAGAGAAAAACTGCTATCGCCCGCGTTCGGCTCTATGAAAAAGGCCAAGGACGCATCGTTGTCAACGAACAACCTTACCGCAAATATCTAACAATCGAAGAGACTTTTGATATTGTTCAAATCCCACTTCGCCTTACTAGCCATCTCAAAGATTTTGATATCTCAGCGGTGGTAACAGGTGGTGGAACCCACGCTCAAGCCGAAGCAATCCGTCATGGCATTGCCAAAGCTCTAGTAGAATTCGATCCTGCACTGCGCAGCACACTTAAAAAAGCAGGCCTTCTGACTCGTGACTCTCGCTCCAAAGAGCGTAAGAAATACGGTCTTAAGAAAGCTCGTCGTGCTCCTCAGTTCAGCAAACGTTAAACTTTCGAGCGACCAACACACAATCAAAAAAGCCCGGTGCATTGCGCCGGGCTTTTTACTAAATACAAATTTCTACTTATCCTCTCTAGCACAAACAAATCCCTGCTGCCCCAACCGAGCCTTAAGAGCACAACGAACACCAACCACTTCAAAAGACTCTCGCAGTATTTGCCCTCTCTCATGCTCACAACCAACACAACCATTAGGATTAATCCCTTCAGAAGTCAAAACCACCCCTTGAATGTCAGGGATTCTCTCTCCCTCAAGTAAAAACCTATTTTCTTTTTCCATAATAAATTTGGTTAAATTATTTAATTAATTATTCCTGAAACTCATCTTGAATAGGGGTATCCTCATAAAGCCAAGAATTGCCTTCACCTGAATCCTTAACCTGCCGACAATGATCTCTATCAAAAACATACTTACGCTCACATTTTCCATTACCGTTACGTAATGCCAATGTCCCCAACATGGCCTGCGCTCGACATCGTAACTTCGCCCAATCTCCAAAAACAATCCTTCCATAATGATTTGCCCTAGAAGTCCCCCTAATTTCCCCACTCCAAAGAGCCTGCATTAAACGACAACGAATTCCCAACATATTCCCATCAATATCCACCACTTGAGTCATCATTAGCGGACATTCCAAACAATCCTGATAATGTCTAACTTCAGTTTGGACATTAACCAATTCACGCGCATCTGGAATATCACCCTCCTTGTGCAGCTCAATTGTCGTCCTATCAAAAATTCTTCCCCCAGGGTCAGATTTCCAAGTTTGTATTTCATTTGAAAACCCATTAATCTCAGAATTATTTTCAGATTCTTGGGGTCTATATGAATCTCGATAGTGCTTAGCACGAACCATATTATGAAGGGTTAAAATTAAGATATTTCTCAAAACCAAAAGACCGCCCATCAAGAGTGTTTTTGTTCTTATCAGGCCAAATAATTTGCGTTACCTCTGCCTCGGGGACACAATGAGCATCACCAGTTGGCAAAGGGTCACCATTCTTATCAACTTTTACAAAATTATCACGATAAAAATCTTGCGCCCCCTCCCGATCAATAAGCTCCTTAGGAATTCCCAATAAATCTTCTTCATATTTAACAAAA
>CAXCBS010000137.1:0-3944 GCA_963980845.1 uncultured Candidatus Peregrinibacteria bacterium
AATTAGAGGCAGCGGGAGCGATTATAAAAGAAATTAGTTTGCCAATGACTAAGTACGCGATTTCAATGTATTACATTGCGACTCCGGCTGAGCTTTCGGCTAATCTTGCTCGTTTTGATGGAGTTAGGTTTGGGACCAAGGCCGAGGGAGCAGAAGATTTGATTGATTATTATTTTAAACAGCGCACAGCCGGATTTGGTCCGGAGATTAAACGTCGTATTATGATTGGAACTTATGTGCTTTCAGCAGGTTATTACGATGCTTATTACAAAAAAGCGCAGCGCGTGCGAACCAAGATTATTCAAGATTTTGATAATGCTTTTTCTGAGGTTGATGTGATTTGTGGCCCCGTGGCTCCAACTCCGGCTTTTAAGGCTGGTGATAAGGTTGATGATCCGCTTGAAATGTACATGGCGGATGCTCTTACAATTCCGGCTTCAGCGGCTGGTTTGCCAGGGTTGTCTGTACCGTGTGGGTTTTCAAAACAAGGGCTGCCAATTGGTTTGCAGATTATTGGGCCGCAGTTTGAAGAAGGCCGTGTTTTAAATGTTGGCCATGCTTTTCAGCAGATAACTGATTGGCACACTAAGCGGCCGCACAACACTCTAAAATAAACTGTTCTATACGGAGTAAATACTCGCGTTGATCTGAAGCAAGGTATTTAAAAGCACCGGTTTTTAGGCCGCGGTCGATTTTGATTAGTTTTTCGAAAATGGTAATAAGCTCTTCTTCGGTGAAGTTTTGAGTTTGGCTAGCCATGGAACTCACAGCATAGGGGTGTTGCTTGATTTTAGAGGCGATTTGGGCGTGGGGGAGTCCTTGTGATTGAAGTTCTTTGATCTGAATAATCATTCTAAATTGGCGGACTAGCATGGAGAAAATCATGGGAACAGCTTCGCCTTTTTCAACCAGTTGGTGAAGGTGTTGGATAGCTTTTTTGGGTTGGCGTGCGCCCAGGGCATCGGTGAGTTTGAAAACCGTAGTATTGCCAGTACTAGAAACCATTTTATCTACAATTTCACGGGTTATTTTTTTTCCTTTGGCATGGAGGGATAGTTTTTCAATTTCGTTTTTAAGCCGCCAGGAGTCACTGGTGATTAAACTACCGAGGTAGGTGGCGGTGGCCCAGTCAATTTCACTATTTAAATTACGGGCTCTGCTTACAATCCACTCAGTTAAATCGTTTCCGATAAGTGGTTTGCATTCTTCGAAACGGGCTTCTTTTTGTAGTTTTTTGTACAAGGTTTTGCGTTTGTCTGGAGTGGCGAGTTCAAGGAAAACAAGAGTTGTGGAATCGGGAACGCGTTCTAGTAATTCAGCCATTTTTTTCTGACTGTCTGAATCTTGTTGTTCTAAAAACCCTTTTACAATAATTAGTCGTTTATCTCCTAAAAAGGGGAGTGCTTCGGCGGATTCAATTATTTGATTGGGGGGAGTCTTGCCTTCGATTTCATCAAGATTCATGTCATCGCCGTATTTCTCGATGAACTTGGTGCGCCAGAAGTCTAATTTTTCGTGGATGGCAAACTGGTCGTCGCCAAATAAGAGGACAATACTCATGGGCGAATTGTAGCATAAACAAGATGAAAGGGAAGGTTGCCCCTCCCTTTCTCTTTTAGTTTAGTGAACAGTTCGCTCTGAAGAGACGTCTACGTATTCTTCGAGACCTGGAGGAGTGTTTAGGAAAATGCGTTCATCGTAGCGAAGAACAACATTACCATGGCTATAGTTGGCCGGACCTGCAAAGGTTCGTTGGCCAAGTAAGCTGTTGATATTTCCATAAACAGAACCGTAGATCGTGAGTGTGGTAAATGGATCAGTCCATTCACCAGTCATTTCTCCACCAGTTGCGCTTTCTTCAATATAGTAAACACCTACAATTTCAGTAACTTCATCATGAATGTAAACATTACCGCCACCAGTTACGATAAACGCAATGGATGGTATTTCATCTAAAACATTGATGTCAAAATCTGTGGTGTAATTGAGGTTGCTCTTAATAACAAGGTCGCCACCTTCGATAATGAAAGTGTGAGCTCCAGAATCAATGTATTGATTGGCATCAAGATTAAAATGAAGATCAGCATCGCTAATACGATAAACGTTTTGTTTGTCGTTGGAGAAATCAACAGAATCTAGGTCAGACCAATATTCGATTTCGTAATATTTTTCACCAATGGTTTGATAGGTATAGTCGTTTTCAACGGTATATTCTCCACCATTTGCTAGTGAAGAACTAATATCCTTAGTGTTTTGAGTAACAGCTTCAAAGTTATCAGTTTCTTTAACTCGCATAGCAGTCCAAACTGTTTTGATATCTACAATTAGGGCTTCGCTAGTTTCCATGATGTAACTAGAAAGACGGCTTAAGAGTGAATCGTCTTCTTTATAAAGAACACCGTCACTACTAGCGTATTCATCAAACTCAGTGTAACAAGACACATCGTAAGTGCTTAAATCACCTTCAATATAAACATCACCAGCGTTTTGAGTGAGTAGGTAAGGACAAATAATGGTTATGTCTGTGGAAGCGGTAAGAGTCTCGCCATCAGGATCTGTTGCAACAGCGACGTTTTGTAGAAGTTGGACAGGGCATGATAGGTCTTCTCTTAAGGCCATGTCTTCACAAACAAATCCTGTGCCGTTATGAACACGTCCTACATAGCGAATGATAATATCTCCTTGGGAGTCATCTTGAATCATGTCAAGGTTATCAATTTTGATTTCGCTGTCGATGGATCCTTCATAACATGTTGTATTGTCTTCTTCTTCTTCGGTAAGACTATCGCAAGTCCGAACAGGTTCTTCACTGCTGGAGTAATAGATAACCATAGCTGTGTCGGTGCTGTCATCTGTCCCCATCCATGCTTGAGCTTTGTCGATTGCGCCAACGGCTCCGACTCCTGTTTCAGGGATAGATGGGTCGCGGAGTTCGATGTAACCAGGGGTGATGTCACTTAGAACAGAATCATATATTTCACCATTAATGTTTTCAGAAATAGTATCGGTAATTGTGATGTATTCGGGGTTTCCTCCTGCAGCATCAGATGAGTTATAGCGAATTTCGTAGAAGGCGTAATCATAATCATGAGCGTAATGAGTAGATGTGAATCCGTCACTATTAATAGTGGATCCATTTACGTCAGTAAACCAACCAAAGTTATAGGTATAAACACCTTTTTCAAGAGAATCGCTTCTGTCTGTTTCTGGTGGTTCTTCTTCGCCTTCGTAGTCAAACGTGGCTTCACAAACAGTGCTGGAGCCGGCTTCAACCTTGATGTTAAAGTCGAAATCTTCGCCAACTGTAAAGGTTGCTTCGGAATAGTTGTCGACTTGTTCTTCAACTTCTAATTCACCTTCACCTTCGAGAGTCCATTCAAATTCGTAGTTGTAGTTGTCGTCGGTTCCTTTCCAGTCACCGTTGTAATCGTTTTTGGCTTCAACTGAAAATGGAATTTCGTCGCCTTCTTCTAGGTCGGCAAAAGTAAATTCATCGTCATGAGAACAGAATTTATCATCTTCTTCGGGACAGTGGCCTTCGCCATAAAAGTTATCTGGAAGATCAAATTCAAGTTGGTAACAATAGCGAGATCCGCCGCCACCACCGCCGCCTCCTCCTCCTCCGCCACCACCACCACCGTTGCTTTCGGTTTGGCAGGTTGCGGAACAGCCGTCGCCATTTGTGTTGTTTCCGTCATCACACTCTTCGCCAAGTTCAGGTTGGAGTATGCCGTCACCACAGTAAGGTGTTTCGTCGATTACGGCAGTGCCAAAACATACATCTCCATAATCACCAGCTTCAAACACTGTGATTACGTCACCGGCTTCACCAGTGTAGGTGACTTCGGTTGCTGTTGTGGTTATTTCATTGCCGGTTTCGGAACTGGTGGTAAATAGTCCGGTAGAGTTAGTTGTGGTCCAAGTCCATGGTCCAATCCAATCAG
>CAXCBS010000138.1:0-3907 GCA_963980845.1 uncultured Candidatus Peregrinibacteria bacterium
AAAAAAGAGAAGCGAAAAGTAAAAGAGCTTCTCGTTCAAAACAAGACAGGCCTTGAATATCAAAAAAAATATGATTCCAGACTGCATCAGATTCGAATTCTACCCAAGGGGACAGTTTTTTACTCAGACAATATTATTTGTGAGGAAAAGATTTATATGGTTGCCTATGGTGAGAAAAATGTATCAGCCGTTGAAATAACAAATCCAATTCTTGCTCATAGTCACCGATCTTTGTTTGAGGTCCTTTGGGGGAAACCGTAAGTGTAGATCGTCCCAAGGGTACTTCTCTGCTACGCAGTGCCCCAAGAGCACTTCTCTGCTACGCAGATGTGCGTGTGCGTGTGCGCGAACCTTTTTTTAACCCCAATAAATACTCAAACGAATAAGGCTCGATGTTTCTTATCCCAGCTTTATTTGTATCAATCCCCGAAAAATAAGCCGTCTCTCCATCAATTTTATCAATATAACCTTCCATCATCGTTCCATCCGGTCTCCTCAAACTAATTCGCTCACCGGCGATAATTGTGTTTGGATTAGGATTCTCAATCGCTGTCCGATTCATGGCGTCTACCTTTTTAATAATACGAATTGCATCCTCGGCCTTAGCTCTGACCGCCTCTAATTTATTTAAAGCTTTATTTCCCCTTCCTAGTACAGAAAAATCACTGATTCTTTGAAGCTTAGCTGTAAAACTATTCATCTCCTTACTGATTCTATCAAGTAAACTACTTAAAGCTTTTAATTTAGGGCCAACAACGTTAAAAATGTCATCTAAATCTGAATTAAGTTTATTAACCATATACTCAAAAGGCCCAACAAACGCCTCAGCCTTTTGACTACCTAATTTATCCCAATGTTCTGCCTCTGTAACAGAAAGAATCTCAATATTTTCTACTCCTAAACTATAAGCAGTGTCGAGCATTCTCTTTACATTATTACAATGCTCACCCCACTGCCTATTTACATCCCTTAAATTCTGATTAGCTACTCTCAATATGTCAGGATTTCCACTCTTTCTAGCTTCTGCTAGTTCTGCTAGCGCTCCTTTTCTCGAATGCTCAAAATAATCATAAAGTCCATTTTTTTCAGTCAAATATCGTTGAGTAAAAATCCTAGGAGTGCCATCTCTTAAATATGCTAAAATTTCATCTTTAGCTCTGAGCGTAGGATCATTAATGTCTGCTCTCTCAGCTGAAGAAAAGATTAATTTATTTTCCTGATGCCTTACCTCATGAACAATCGTGCTTTCTTTTCCATATCCTCTTAAATTATTACCGGCAGTAATACATCCTTTTAATTCACTAATACCAGACCTAGGAGTGGCAAATCCGGCTGATCCAGAAAGAAATCCGCCGCTCACCAATTCATACGCTTTGGGATCACTAAAATTAAAGAAAAGCACAAACCCCCTAAGTTCCACCTCTACATTACCTGGCAAAGCTTCTTCCTCTACCTCGAACACAGTGGCCGCGAACTCTTTTTCTCGGCCTTTATAAGCCTCCACATAATATTTGGCAGCTTTTCTTTTTGACATAAAATCAAACACTTTTTCACTAATTTCTTTTCGTTGTTCAATCGAAAACTTATGCCGCCTATTCCCATAAACATGTTCCAAAACTTCTGTTAAATTAGCGTCCGGGTTTCCTTCAAGATAACTTCTGACCATTTCTGGAGTCTTTGCAACCATATCTAATTGCTCGCCCAATCTCTGTTTGAATTCTGCCTTAGCCGCATCTTTGGTCGGCCCATCCTCCATTTCACTAATTCGTTTGTATTCTTGATCAGGTTCAAATTCACCCTCAAATTCAATAGGAGGTAAATGATTTCCGCTCGGGTCGAATGTGAATTTTTCAAAAGTAGACACAACATTATAAACCCTAGCAATATGGGGATGCGTGAGAAATCTATTAACACGGAAGCTGGATAAAGCCAGGCGGCCCCTAGGTTCAATAAAACTATTGAATGTCGAAATTTTTCGTGATCCATCATACAAATCAGCCTCCCAACCATCGTGGTTATGAAGCCCGGAACCTAGAGGTCCTCTTTTCCCCGTGAATACTAACCTTCTTACTTCCCCTTCATCATTAATTATCTCTACCTCCATGCCGGTAATTTGCTCTGGATCAATTATCGAATGCATAAACTCACCATAAACCATATCAATATCCATTCCTTTTTGACTAGCAGTGATTTCTCTTAGTTGAGTAATTTGCGAATCTGTTAAAACGCCTTTTGGTATTCCATCAATTCCATTATCAATAACTCTCTGAATATCTTCTTTTGACATGACTTCAACCGGCAAGGGCTGAATCTCTTGTGAATTTCTTTTTAAGGTTAACATATGCTCCATCAAAAACCCTTGGTTCACCTTCATACTTTCAGAAAGAGTATCCCTCCCCGTAAAAAAGACTTTATCACCTTTCACTCTAGTAATTTGACCGACAATCCTACTCCCATCAGGTCTGGCAAAATTAATCTCTTCACCGAGAATCAATTTATCCACATCCGAATTTTCAACACTTGGCAGCAGGCCAGCTCTTTGGTGTAAGGCTTCGATCGCCATCCTGATATCTTGTTCCGTAACGCTGCTTGGGTCGCTAAACTCAAATCCTGTTTTCTCTTGCAACTGTGATTGCGCTACGTTTACTCCTCTTTGCGTATCTAAAATCATCCTCCCCAAAAAATCTGCAGCCTTTAAGCTAGGCAGGGGGGCAAGGTTTTGGACGTATTCATTAAACTCTAAGTTAAACCTCGACTTCTCTTGGGCATCTACACCAACTGATGCCTCTTCCTCAGAATACATATCTCTCTGTGGGCTAGCAGGCATGGATGGTAGCAAGCTCTGATCCTCGGGAGCATTTTCATCAATTCCTATCTCTGTAATTAAACTCCTATCTCTCGTCTCCATTTGCACAAGTTCTGCCTCAACTTCACCGTTAGAAGAAGCCGCCTTAAACTCAATAACCTCATCCCCTTTTCGGGCAATAAAAGTTCCATCAGATGAAGGTTTAGCAATGACGTATCCATTTCCTTTTAAATAGCCTAATAACGAGGCTTTTGTGGGCCCTGGCTTCAAATTTTCATAAGTGTATTGGTCAGACTCAGCATCATAAGAAACGCCATAATCTTTTGTCATAAGAGATTGGGCCGGAGTCTGTCCAAACCCCAATGATTCCCTAAATGTTCTCCTCATGGAATAACTTTCACTTGTAGGCACGAAAATCATTTTGTGAGAACGGGTAATCCCATTCTTCTTTACTTTGCCCTGAATTAAACATTCAACGTTACCATCAATTTCTCTAATTTGAACAAAACCCTCATATTCGTTTAGTTTAGCAATTAATGATTGCTGACTACCCTCATTGTAATGAAAACGGCTCAGCATATCGGATCTATGATCAGCATCGGTGGATTGATAAATCGTTGTTACCCCAACCCCTGACCCCATATCCATCTCCACATTCATCCCGCTCATTGAATTAATCAAAGTCATGGCTCCGCCAAGAGCTGGATGCACTCCATCTAAAGCGCTTTCCGCCAACTCTTCAAACATTTCTTGTTGAACTTCCCGAACATAAGCCCCGGCCGCCCCACCTCCTTTGGGAACTCTATCAAAAGCCCATCGAACCCTCTTAACCGCATCTCTCGTATATCGAGCAAGCCTACTCCAAACAATTGTATTAGAACTAGCGCCAGCTCCAATTTTTGCTGCCAAAATCCGTCCGGCCCCCATAAACGCAAAGGTTGTTGCAGCTCCAAATCCCCATTCCAAAGCATAAGTTGCAGCCAAACGCCCGACATCTCCGGCACCCATGTCTCCTCGTGCCAAATTTCCTAATCTTGAATCAACTCCGGAACTCATAATCCCCGCACTATCCATTGCATCAAAACCAAGAGACATCACCTC
>CAXCBS010000139.1:0-3888 GCA_963980845.1 uncultured Candidatus Peregrinibacteria bacterium
ATAAGCTATCACCTGCGCACGCAACATTGTGCAAATTTCAATCATGTCTCCTATTTGATCACGACACAAATCAGCCCGCTTTTTATCAGATCTCGCCTCTAAAATTAATTCCTTATATGCTCCTGGGAAACTCTCTACCACGCTTTGTATTCCAATTTCTGAAGTTGGATCAATCTCTCCCCCCAAGGCGTATAATTTTTTAACCTCAATCATAGTTGGCAAATCATCTTCAATATCCTCATAAATCTTAAATAACCACTCCGTTGTCACCTCAACCCGTATATTTGCCACTACCGCTTTTCTAAGAATACTTGTGCCCCTCTGAAGACTCATCTCCTTATCAATCACCACGTCTCGAAGATCTTCGCGCATCTCTACTTTCTCGCTCTCGGCAAGACACCCCCTCCCCTCACAACTCTCTGAGGAAGCTTCCGCTGAATCAAAATATTCTTGCTGTTCATTCATGTTGGTTTTTGTTTAGAGTTAAATATTTAAATATCCTCCCTAACTCCTTCTGTCCCGTCTAAAGGAGGATCTTCTACAAACTCCAAAAGAGTTGTTGCCTCTTCAAAAGAGTATTCTGGTTCTGATCTTTCTAAACCTTCGCCGAATGACATATTAATATGGTTCAATTATTAACGACGAGAAACTTCTATCCCTTGATCTCTCATCCACTTAGAAAAGTGTTGATGTCCTAACATAAATTGCAACTCCCACGCATAATCTTTCAACATTTTTGCAAGACCGGGTAAATCCGCTAAAGTCCCTCCATCTTGTATAACTGCCATTATCAGCTCATAATTATGAGCTACAGTCACCTTAGCTGCATAAATCATATCCCCTTCAAATGGATAAGCTAAATCATGAATATAATTACTCGCAGCTGAATCAGCATAAGATGCCATATCTGGATGTAGCCATATTGCGCCTATAACCACATCGTGTTCCATATTTTCGCTATTAGAACATACTCCTGACCCTCTTGTAGCAATCAACACATGATATAAATCAATCAAAAAACCTATAGGAGCATCCGGATTTTGAGCCAATTCAAGCAAATCATACCCTCTATCTTCTTTTAAACTTCTCAATCTATCAGCCATGGAACGAGCGAACTGTTTATAATCTGCCTCAGCTTGCTTCTTCTCCTCAGTATAACTCCTCGGCCCCTCTCTAAAAACAGACGACCTAGCACTAGTTGCAATCCTTACCTTTTCTGCAGCTATATTAAATCGTGCGATATCGTCTTCTGTGATTTCTGGTAAATCCTCAGGAATCTCCCCCAGTCTAGTATAATCATGAATCTGATTATCATAATGCAAATGCTCGGCAGCATCAGGATGAATACCATACGCCTCTGCCAAAGAAAGAGGTCCCGATTTAGCCATTTCGGTTGATTCGCCGAATCTTTCCAGATAAACGAACCTATTCGAAAAAAACAGACTAGCCATAGGCGCCAAGCGCCATAAATGATTTAAATTTTTCATTTTTATTTTTGTTAAAAAACTATTATCTAATTATAACAAAAAAACACCCACTCAGTCAACCTAAAACAGGCTCTTTAAACTCCCCGGGCAAACTTTTTCAGGGTTTTTGGCTAACTGTAGGGAAAACTAAGGGATTTCCCAAATTGAATTGAGGAATTGTATTTTAAAAGGCATATTTGGAGATGAAATATTCACATAACCCCTCCAAATATGCCTAAAGATTATTTCTCAAAATCACTTAAATTGGAAGAGCATATTATCGATGAAGTGAACGATTACCCTGATGGAGTTCATGTCCACTGCCACGTTAAAGCGCGAGGAATGTGGTTTAAAGGTAAATATTCAACCAAAGTGGCTGAAACAAAATTAAGACAAATCCCTCACATGATGCTGGAAAACAAACAAGTGGTATTGGTGGTTAAACAGAGAAGGTTTTCGTTTAAAGGAACCAAACGTTGGGAAAAGCTGCCGGATACGGAAAAGTATAAACGAACCACCAATACCTTCCGTTTGCACACTCTAAGAGAGCTACAAAGGGACAATTACAGTGGCAGTGGACACAAACGCCAGATGAGCGGCATGTTCCCCATGAAACTCCTGGATGAACTGGGAATGGGCTTTAAATGGCCAAAAGGAATTAAAAGAGTGGGATTAGATGGGAAATATGTTTGTAAACATAAAGCAGTTCATCATTTAGCAGATCTCGACAAAGGAAAATCTATCATTATTTTCCCAAATTTAAGCCAAAAACAGCTTAAAAAAAACTTTTAACCATCCCTGAAAAAGACAGATTCGCTGTGAAAGAAGTTTGTACAGACATGGATCCTTTTTATATAAATTTGGCAAAGAAAGTTTTCCCAAATGCAAAAATAATAACAGATCATTACCATGTGATTGCTTGGGGTCTTCTTCAGCTTAATGATCTTCGAACTTTGCTTTAAACACTTTCGGGTAAAAAGTTCCGGATTAAACAAATTATTATGAAACCAGCTCATAAATTAAATGATGAAGAATTAAAAAAACTCCGAAAGTGTTTTGAAGCATTCCCCGAGGTGAAAATAGGCTGGAAAATTATTCACGAACTTAGGAAAATTTATTGGCAAAAAGATTGGAGGAAAGCCCATTCCCAGCTTAGAAAAGTGATTTGGCTTTGTGAGCAATCTGAAATTGAGCAAATGAAAGATCTAGCCAAAACCCTGAAAAAGAGAAAGGCAGAAATTCTAAATTATTATATTTCCAGAACTACTAATGCCAAAACAGAAGCTCTTCATGCCAGATTTGAAACCATGAAACGGCTTCATTGTGGAATCCGCAACGTTGATCGTTTCGCCAAAAGACTCATGTTTTGTCTTCTGCCTTTCTCAATTCTTTCAGAATTTTTTGCCCGGGGAGTTTAAAGAGCCCCTAAAACAGTAAGGTTTCTACCAAGCCTTGCCCTCCTCTTCAATCCCCCCTACAATATCCTCCGATGACTGATGACCAACTCACTCTCACCCTCGAAGACGGAACCAAGCTCATAGGCAAATCTTTTGGAGCCCATACTGAGTCCGCTGGTGAAGTGGTTTTTAATACTGGGATGGTTGGCTACCCCGAAACTTTTACCGACCCCTCCTATAAAGGACAGATTATTATTTTGACATACCCGCTGATTGGAAATTACGGCGTGCCAAATCCCGCCAAATCCAGCCACCAAGTAGAAGAAAATTTTGAAAGTGAAGGACTTCATATAAAAGGAGTCATTGTTTCTGAATATTCCGAAAATCACAGCCACCATCAATCAATGCAATCACTTGGAGAGTGGCTCAAAAAAAACAATATCCCAGCAATTACAGGAATAGACACTCGTGCCTTAACTCAAAAAATTAGAACCAAAGGCGCCATGCTTGGCACCCTCACCCGCGACAAACACAAAATCGACTTCTATGACCCCAACAAAGAAAACCTTGTAGCTCAAGTATCAATTAAAGGGCCTATTACTTATAAAGCCGGCCCCAAACATGTGGCCATTATCGACTGCGGCATGAAATTAAACATTCTCCGCAGCTTTTTGAATCGCGATATCTCCGTCACCCGCGTTCCGTGGAATTATGACATTTGGAATATGGATCAAAAATTTGATGGCTTATTCTTTTCAAACGGACCAGGAGATCCATCGCTAATGAAAGAAACTGTGGATATTATGAAAAAAGGGTTCGACCGCAAAATACCAACTTTTGGCATCTGTTTAGGGTCACAAATTATGGGAATTGCAGGAGGCGGATCAACTTATAAACTCAAATTCGGTCACCGCTCTCAAAACCAACCCTGCATCGACCTAGAGACCGGACGTTGCTACATCACCTCCCAAAATCACGGCTTTGCGGTAGATGCAAAATCTTTAAAAGGCGATTTTAAACCCTGG
>CAXCBS010000140.1:0-3868 GCA_963980845.1 uncultured Candidatus Peregrinibacteria bacterium
GGTAATAGGAAACGGGTTACTCATAGGCTAACTTTACCACGTGGTGCTTTCGTAAATCCAATCAATTAAAAGCTCAGTATCATAAAAACGGTTTTCGCTGCCCAACACCACGGTCATGATTTGTTGATCTTCGGGGAAGGTAGCGACTGAAATCAAGCACTCTCCAGCATCTGGGGTACGGCCGGTTTTTAGGCCGTGAACTTCTACCCCATCAAGTCCGAGATCTTTTTCTAACAATTTATTAGTAGAGAGATATTCGTGGGTAATGCCGCTTTTGCTTTGGATTTCGTATTCAACTAAGTCCACGGGTTCTGTTAGAAATTCGTTTTGTAAGGCGTACATGGATAATAGCGCTAAGTCACGGGCTGTGGAGTAGTTGTAACCACTGTCAAAGCCCATGGGGTTGGCATAGTTGGTGTTTTGTAAGCCGAGCCGTTCTGCTTTTTGATTCATTTTGCGTACAAAATTTTCCATGGAACCAGCATTGTATTCCGCTAAGGCCATGGCCGCGTCATTTCCGGAGGCAATCATCATGCCGTACATTAAATCTTTTACGGTAATTTCTTCCCCAGCGTTAAGCCAGAGGGTTGATCCCTCAATACTGGCCGCGTTAGCACTAATAGTAACAACGCTGCCCGGTAATTCTTCTTCGGCAATAATAAGGGCGGTCATGAGTTTTGTAAGACTGGCAATTGGCCGCTCAGTTTGTGAGTTTTTTTCATATAGAATTTTCCCAGAAGTAACATCAATAGCCAGTGCTGAACCAGAAGAAACCTCAGGTGGCGCAAAATCATCATTAATAATAGGAATCGGCTGAACACTTAAAATCGGCTCGCGTTGCCAAGAAGTCTTATGCGCAAAATCGTTGTCCACCATGGGAGTGGCGTGCAAGGTCGAGGTTAGCAAAAGGGCGAGTAGGGCTTTTAACATTTGTAGTGGTTCTTAACAATTTTCCAATCACCTTTTTTAAGTTTTTCTAGTTCGTAGGCTCCCATTTTAAGTCTTTTTAAGAAAACAACTCGGGTGCCAGCGGCTTGGAACATTTTACGAATTTGGCGGTTACGGCCTTCGCTAAGTGCTATTTCAAATTTATTTTGGCCCAGTGATTTGATCTTGCAGGGCTTGGTTTTGTAGAGGCCTTGATCTTCTTCGATTAGGATCCCAATTTCTAGACGGTCAATTTGTTTGGGATTTAAGGGGTTTTTGATTTTTATGTGATAGGTTTTTTCGGAATTGTTGCTCGGGTGAGTCATTTTATAAGTGAAGTCACCATCGTCTGTGAGAAGCAGCAGCCCTTCGGAGTCGCGGTCTAAGCGGCCGACTGGATGTAAGTGATGGTATTTGTCAGGGAGAAGGTCGTAAATAGTGCGATCAGCGTGAGGATCAGATTTTGTAGTGGTGTAGCCAGTAGGCTTGTGAAGCATGATGTAGGTAAATTCGGCTGGGGCGTGAATAGTTTTACCATTTATAGAAACACGATCGATTTCAGGGTCGATTTGCGTGCCGATGGACGGAGCCTCACCATTAACGCGGACGCGGTCTTGTTCAATTAACTCGTCGGCTTTGCGACGAGAACAGTGGCCAGTGCTGGCAATAAATTTATTTAATCTCATAATAGACGTTAGTAAAATAAGTCACGATTTGCATTCATCCAATCAACATAATCTTGGCCAATTTCAATTAAAATATCAGATTCAGTTTCCCATTCGGCGGGGGCGTATTCTGCGGGTAGCTTAGTAGTTACAAATCCTACAGGAAAATAGTTTTCCGTGAAATGATTAAGATGTGGATCAGCTTGAATTTGTTCGGGTGTTTGGCCAGAAAGTAGGGCGGTGCGAGGAATAATGCGTGTGGTGGTAAGACCTTGGTTAACAGCATTGCCATAGCGGGAAATCTCAAACCCATAGCGGCCTAGGTAGTACATAGTTTCCGTGGCGATTCCATTGGCACCAGTGCCGTTTAAAATTTGGTAACTTAAGTTGGCGCTATGAACCTCAGGATGCATGAGTGTGGTGTCAGCAAAACGGTGGATGTCTGAGTAATCCGCGATAAATGGAATAAGCACAAAAGCTCCACCATAATATTCGCGTTCTGGTGTGTAGAGGAAACCGCCGGGAGTAAGAGGGTTATCATTAAGCACCCAAGTAGTGAGACTGGCAGTATCAAAATTATCAGCAATTTTTGCTAAATAAACCATTTCATCCCATTCGAGGTTAGTGTCAAAATTGTCGTTAATTACAGTGAAGATGTTTTTTAGTTTTCCAGGGTTGGCTAGTACACCAAGGGAAAGAGCTTTCTCCTTAATAGCGCTTAAAACTTGTTGTTGACGAGCAGAGCGATCAAAATCGCTGGTGGTTTTGCGGCTGCGAACGTATTTAAGTGCGGTTTCTCCATCTAAGTGTTGATCTCCAGCAGTAATAGAAAAGGTTTGATAACCAATAGTACCGTCTTCTGCTGGGTAGTAAGGGTCGTAGATAGTTTCTGTAACGGAGACTTCTACGCCACCGATCGCATCTACAATTTCCGTAAATCCATCAAAATCAATGCGCGTATAATAATGTATAGGAAGGTCAGTAATTTCGGAGATAGTGCGGGTTAGGATGTCGTAACTATTGGTGTAGGCTGTTTTTTCGGCTGTGTCATTTTCATAAATGTCTGTTTCAGCCACTAGTTCCCAAATGCTGTTTAAGCGGTTGCCACCGTATAATTCATCGATTTCTACATATAGATCGCGGGGGATTGAGAGCATGGAGGCAGTGTTTTCGTCGTGATCTAGGCTAACTACAATCATGGTGTCGGTTAGTTCTGCTCCATCGTGTTCTTCGGTGCCAGTGCCAAGGAGTAGAATATTGGTGTGGTTTTCGAGGTCAGTTTTGATTCGTTCGCTAAAAGCAGAGAGAAAAATGTCTTTAAGTGAAAATTCGTCAGCCAAAGTAACAATGTTCCAGGCGCTTTTAGTGAGCCCTATAATAAGGATGGCAATAATCGTGGCCCAGACATAATGTTTTTTGGAAAAATCAGCGAGTGCGCTGATAATTGGGATTTCGCGAATCTTTTCTTTAGTTTCCTCGCGTTTGCGAGTTTTTTCTTCTTCGATAACTTTACGTTGCGAAGGAGCAGGACCCTTTTTGATACGGCGTTTTTGGAAATCGTTCATAACGATCGGTATGCTACCTCAAAACGTGGGTGTTGGCGAGGGGAGTTTGTTCATTTTTTTGTTAAGTTTAGTTCATCTCAATAGGGTAGGGTGGGGGAATGAAAGGTTTACGTGAACACAAGCAGATAGTGTTGGGGGTGGCAGCGTTATTATTAGGTGTGTGGGTGGCGGCTAAGGGGGTGACTGTGATTTCCTTGTTGTGGGCGGGATTGGTGTTGGTGTGGCGGAAATATTGGCTGGTGTTGGGTGTGTTATTTTGTGTGGGAATTTTGCGTTATGAAATGGTGTTGCCAGAAATTGGGGAAGAGGAATTTGGCTGGCGAGAATTAGAGGGAGTGATTTCGGATTATCCAGATGTGCGTGAAGATCGAATAAAATTAACAATAGAAGGGGAAGATCTCCCGGGAAGAGTTTTGGTAACCGTGCATCGTTACCCCGAGTTTGCGTATGGGGAGAGGGTTTTGATTAAAGGTGAAATGCAGGTGCCGACAGAGTTTGAAGATTTTTCATACAAAAAATATTTGCGGCGGTATGGGGTTTTCGGGGTGATGTATTATCCGCGAGTGGAGGTAATTGGGGCGCCGCGGCAGGATGATTGGCGGTTTTGGGTTTTTGGGCTTAAGAGGATTTTTGAGACACGACTTAATAGATTGTTTACCGAACCACATGCTAGTTTTGCGGCGGGGCTGCTGCTTGGTTCGCGGCGCGGCA
>CAXCBS010000141.1:0-3834 GCA_963980845.1 uncultured Candidatus Peregrinibacteria bacterium
GCGCCGGTTCTTGAGATTTGCTTCAGGACTTGGTTGGTTTGGTTGACTCGGGGGGTTGGAATATTTTCTCACCACTCACCTTGGCGTCGAGCATCATGAGGCCTCCGAACGGCAGCACTCCAATCCAGAGAAATCCGACGATAAGTCCCCAGACAAGACTGAGGCGCTTATCGTTAAGCTGCCAAGCTCGGAGTGATAGAAGCTCCATGGTGAGGAGAGTCAGTACCAGCCACCCGAGGCCTACAAGTGCGTAAACCTGCGAGGCATCCACTACGTTTTCCCTTTCTACAGCGACCTCCAGATCCACTGCCAGCACTTCCTCAGCTGGATGACGAACGCCACCGCCAGGAAGGCAGGCCAGATCAAGCCGAGAGCGAAGCCCAGGCTTGGACGCAGGGGCTTGCGATTCATTTTCAGATCACGCCACTTCATCAGCTGCTGCGCGATCACTGCGGTCCCAATCAACATGAGGCCCCAGAATACGTAATCCTGGATTTCCATGGTTTTCTCCCTTCTATTTTATGCCACGGGTTCTAGAGAGTAGCTCTTTGGAGAAGGGCTCCCCAAAACTCATGGCACAAAATAAGTAAGCAAAGTTCTCAAGGATCTTCGACTTGCTTCGCCACGGAACGGCAATGCCGCTTTTAGTGGCGCGCCATAAGCGCGCCGTGGGGTGGAAAGAAAGTCAGGATATAGAAAATAGCGCAAAAACGGCTTAATTGGCAATAGAAAGGGGTTCTTCGGGAAAAGTGCCTAATGGGAAACCATCTTCAGTGCGCAAAGTTTCCTCAATATTTGTATTTTGAGGAATAGTGGGAGCTTCAGCGGTGGGAGCAGCCAATAAAATGGCTAGTGGGGCAGCTTTTAAAACCATTTTTTTTAATTAGTCATCTCTTTTATATCGCGTTTTTCAGACATGAGTCAACCCCTATCAAGAATGCCACGACATCGACTCAGGGCGGAATCTTTGGGAGTGGGATAAGTATACTCCCCTCTTACTTTTGGAACTTCTGGTAAACCATCTATCTCTGGAGGGTCATTTTCAGGAAGAGAGGCGTCTATGATTCTGGCTATTCTTTGTTCATAGCTATTGAGCCCTGAGCTTCTTGGGGGAAGGCCTAAAGCGTGACATAACTCTTCTGATAATCCATCGCTAGGTGGCGCTGGTGGTGGCTCTAATAAACCGTTTAAAGCTCCAGATGAAAGTAATGGTAGCTAAGGCGGCTTTTTCACAGGCAGCATGAGGTCCTCTCGTAGCTAGCGCACACTTCCGGCGCTATGGCTGTTGAAGGAGTTGCTCGTCAGGGCGCGGTCTGCGGCCCCGGGGAGCTGGCTCATGGAGTTGTTGGAAGGAGGAAGGGGCGCGGACGGACGGAGCGGCAGGAGCCGCTGCAGAACAATCAAGTGCACCTCACGGTCTCGGTGGTTGATGGATCGAGGTTGTCGGGGGAAGACACGGCGTGAGCCGCGGCCAGACCAACTTCGAGATGAAGTGGCTGGCGAGGAATCGCTTAGGTCACAGGAACTTAAGAAACTTCTCGCCAGCCACAAAATAAAAATCTTTTAAAGATCTTGAACTTTCCATGCTGTCAAAGGTCATTCTGATCGGCTGAGTGAATTCCGCCTATCTAATTCAAGGAGAATCCCCTACTAGCGTCGCTTCAGAACCTGATAAATTACCAGGAAACAACCGCTCATAGTCGCGCAACAAAGTAGAAAGCGCGGGGGCGGCTGTTTTCTAATAATTTTCAATAACGAAAGGAATTTAGCAAGAGTGCTAACATATGTCAATCCTCAAATTTTTCATCTTCCAACTTCCCGATAAAATTCCCCCTTTAACTCCCCTACAGTATACGGTTCTTCTTCTATAACATGCCAGTTTCGATGACCTGACATTCGCTGACCAATAATTGCATTTCCTTGCGCCGGTTCAGCGTACGCAAAAAACTTCCCATCAAATTCTGTACCTTGAATATCCGGCATTCGCACTCCCAAAGCGGTTTCTTGTTCATTATAAAAACCCTCAAAATCTCCAGCAACTCCAATCAAAGCGTGCTTCTCATCAGGGTCGCCAGTATGCGCAATAATAATTCTAAAATCGACCTCCGCCGCCTCTAACAAAGAGGCGTACAAAATCGCTAAATCATCACACCCCCCTCCCCCATAAGCCAAAGTAAATGATGGTGGTTGAAAGAAATTTGCTCGTTTGTCATCTTCCTCATGATATTCCAGCGATTGCACAAAACTGAGTAAAACTGAGGCTTTTTCTTCTTTTGAATCTAAGTTTGAAGTTAAAGCCTGCGCCAAATGCTTAACATATTTATCTTCGCCATCAACATGAGCTGGCAAGTTCCCAAAACTGGTAAAATCCAGCTTGCGTTCCTCTATGTTTTTAGTGATTTTTAAGGCTAATTTCATTTCATCACGACGGTAAATTTCGGTTTCTTCAAGGGCTCTCTCTACATGATTTGGATCAATTACTAATCTGATAGGCACCATTTCTTCTTCTATGCCCTCTTCCCATTCTTCGTCTCCCTCGGCTAAGCAAACTGCGCGTTGAGCAACAGCTTGAAAAGTGAGTGGGACTTTGGCGATGCAATATTCATAATATGGCGGCCTTTCCACATCATCGCGAATCACCCGTGTTTCTAACTCCCGCAACCGTAGATCAGCCTGGGCTGAAATAATGGTTTCGGAATCGGAATGTTCTGGTGCTGAAGAAGGTTTTTTCATCCTATTATTATACCTGAAAAAGCCTGTTTTTGGAAGATGGATGAAAGAGCCCCTTACGAGAGGCCCTTTCTTTAGTTCAAAAAATCTAGGCTGCTCTAACACCCTGTGGCCTCGCTGAATAAGCAACAAGCATTAACATTGGCACAGCCAACACCAAAGCCCAAGTGCCCATTTCGGGAGCGTCACCGCCACCGCCACCTTCGGGTTCAACATACTCCATATCATAAGTAAAACCAGGAGAGACTATTCCACCAAAACCTGTCACTTCCGCCTCCCAAGCATCCTCATCTTGAGCTGCAGAGACTGGGTTTAAGCTATCCCAAACAGCAAACAAATCATGAGTTTGAGTCCCGCCATTATAAAAATATGCAAGCGCGTCAGGCGTCCCTAAAGATGTACTGCCATCTATGATGGTAAATGTTATGTCAGCAGGATCATAACAATAGTCTAGGGTTACTATTGGATTGGTTTGTAAATCAATGGGCTGACCTGACCCTGGACAGGTGATTGAATCAGCACTAGTCATGCCATCACCTCCATTATATAAAGTTAATAAAAGCGTAGTATCATTATCACCATCATTATCTATGTCCATAACGGCATTCGGTAACTCTCTGTCTGCATCAATAACCCAATCTGATTGTGTTGTGGACCAGCTTCCTGCCCCAGCTATTACCGAAGCCGAGACAGTTACATCGGTTAAATCATCTATCGCATTAGGTGCATCAAAAATAATTAGTATGCCGAACTCTCCTTCATAAGCAAAAGCCACAGTAGGGTCGCCATCCCATCCATTTCCACTAAAAGTAATATCACTCACATCATAACAATAATCCGCGCCCCCATACTCCCCGCAATTAGCAACATTATGTCCCTGGCTAGTTACTGCTTGATCAAATTCAACTTCAACATAGGTGTTATTATCAAACTGACCATCTGAAGGGGTGTAGGATACACTCTCAATAGCCGCTGCAAATGCAGTCTGCGCAAAAATTGGTAACGCTACAATGGATAACGTTAAAAGAGAGGTCAGAATAGACCAAGAAGTGAATTCCTTTAATTTATTCATGGGAGGAGATTAAATATAAAATATGAACTTTA
>CAXCBS010000142.1:0-3814 GCA_963980845.1 uncultured Candidatus Peregrinibacteria bacterium
GCGATGAAACAAAATCGGATCCTGCGGCACCAGGGCAATTCGTTTGCGCAAACTATCCTGCGTCACTTGCGAAATATCCTGCCCATCCACCAAAATCTCACCTTTCTGAACATCAAACAGCCGCAAAAGCAGTTTGAAAATCGTGGATTTTCCACCTCCAGACGGTCCAATTAGAGCAATTTTTTCACTTGGTTTAACCTTAAGAGAAAGTCCTTTAATTACACCAGTCCCGTCCTCTTCATAAGCAAAACGAACATTTTTAAACTCAACCCGTCCGTGATGGATTTTAATCTTTTTGGCCTCCGGCTCATCCTGCACCGCCCAATCTGTATTTAGCACTTTTGTCATTTCCTCAGCATCAGCAAACCTTTCATAAAGCCGCTGCAAATTATGACCAAAATGCCACAACTGACGGAACAGCTCTATCAAATAAAATTGAATCAAAACAAAATCACCAACCGAAATCACGCCTTGTTCCCATAATTTAATAGCTATAAACAGTAGCAGCGTATTAAGCCCAATCGCCAGCACTCCCTGAACAGTCTCCACATGCGTTCCAAAAAACCAGGCCGCCTTTTTCTTTTTTCGCCAGTCTTCGGAAACTCGTTTAAATTTAGCCGTCTCCTTATTAAGGTTGGCAAACAGCTTAATATTAATGTTATTCATAATCGTATCGGCCAGCGTGGCCGTCACTTTTGTGTCCGCGCGAACAGATTGAATGTCATAATGTTTAATCTTATAAAGAGTGACGTAATAGTTCAAAACCACAAACAGCACACTCCAAATAAGTAGGGGAACTCCCAGTTGCCAACTCAAATATAATAAAACTCCATTGGCAATGATGGTCCGAATCGCAATCGGAATAAATTCAAAAATAACAATGTCAAAAATTCCTTCAAACGCATAACTAATTCGATTAACTTTTTTAACTAATCCTCCTGTAAAACTGCTACTAAAAAAATTATAAGAATGTTGATGCAAATGCTCAAAACATTCATCCAAAATATTGCGCATCACGTTAACTTCAAGCGCGGCCATGGTATATAAGAGCGCGCGCCAAAAGAACATATTGAAAATATCCACTCCGACAATTATCACCAGTAAAACAAGCAGTGTATGAACCGCGTCTTCGATTACTTCGGCCTCTACAATCGTATCAATAAACTCCTTGTAAATAACCGGGAAAACCATGCTCAGCGTAATTGCCATCACAATTGAAAAAACCGAGATAGCAGTCATCACTTTGTAGCGCGACAAGTGTTTTAAATAGAACTGAATTGTTTGCTTGCGTAAGTTTTTCATGCGAGTTATTAAAGGCTCTCCCAGAGGAGAGGGGCTTACTATACAACTCGCATTACATCTTGTCAACAAGAAGAGTCTTGACGGTGAGTCCGACCTCACCTACATTGTGAGCACACACTCACCTAACCCAACATGAAAACATTCTTTATCATCTATTGGACCATCTTTGGCCTCGGGTGGCTGGCGGCACGTTCTTATAAGAAATATCACCGTCACCACATCCAGCGTCACCGTTACGCCGAGCGTCACCGCGCTCAGCTTAATCGTCTCAATGGTCGCCCTCAACTTCGGCTTTTTAAAACTATCTGAAAAATACCCTCATAATGCTAAAATCATTATTTTCCACTCTTGTTTCGTTAGACTTCCTCTCCTTATCGCCTCGGATAGGGCTTCGTCAGTCTGCCTCACAAGAGCGAAAAATTTATGATTTTATCAATTACGATAGCATTTCCCAGAGAGTTTGTAATTCCTAACCCATCTTTCTATTATGGAAGACAATGTCAAAAAGCAGAGAGATCTCACCAAAAAACAAAAAAAACTCCTCAAATTTATTGAAAAATATCAGTGGGACAATGGTGCTTCACCAACTATCCGCGAAATGAAGGAAAAATTTGGAGTCAGTTCAGACAACAGTATTCTGAAACTTTTAAATGCCTTGCAACGAAAAGGTTATATCAAAAAAGGCGATACTCCGCGCAGCATAAAAATGCTGGCCAGTATCCGCGAAAAAATGGATATTGCCGCCGCTGTGATCTCAGTCCCTTTAGTAGGTACAATTCCGGCTGGTGGACCTGTTGCTGCAGAGGAAAATGTTCTCGAAACTTACGAAATCGGCAAAGGTCTTATGCCTAGTAGCTCCGGCGCTTTTTTGCTCCGTGTTACCGGCAATAGTATGATTGATGCTGGTATTTACGAATCTGATATGGTTATGGTTGCCCCTAATCAACCAGTTCGCTCCGGCGATGTTGTGGTTGCCCTTGTCGATGGCGAGAGCACAGTCAAAACCTATATTAAAGAAGGGGCTAAAGTTTATCTTCAGGCCGAGAATCCTGAATATGAAAACATTTACCCAACTGGAGAACTCCAAATCCAGGGTGTAGTTACCGGACTCATCCGCAACTACTAAGCCGCGGAGCCACGCGCCTCCCAGGCGCCTAAGTACGCCTCAAACTTCCTTAAACGCCACGTGCCGTAAGGCACGCTTCTATACTTATGAATGATACCCCTATTTTGCATGTCGATGCAGACGCGTTTTTCGCATCTGTAGAACAGCGGCTCGAGCCTAAATATCGAGGAAAACCTGTGATAGTAGGAGGGAGTCATCGCGGAGTGGTCAGCAGTGCCAGCTATGAGGCACGCCAATTTGGCATCCACTCCGCGATGCCTATATTTAGGGCCCGCAAACTCTGCCCACACGGCATTTTTGTTAAAGGCCGCCACGGAACTTACGGCGAATTTTCACACGCCATGTCCCAAATTTTCAAAAAATACACTCCCACGGTCGAAATGTCCTCTATTGACGAGGGCTACTTAGACTTAACCGGCACCACCCGCCTTCACAAAGCCTCTTATCATCAGATTGCCACACGCCTTCTTCTCGAGGTCGAAAAATCACTTGGAATCACTATTTCCGGCGCGATTTCCTCCTGCAAACTTGTTTCTAAAATCGCTTCTTCTCGTTTCAAACCCCGTCGTCTTTCTTGGATCCTCAATGGCCAAGAAAAGAACTTTCTCGCACCCCTGCCACTCAAGGCTATGCCCGGTATCGGGCCCCAATCACTCCCTAAGTTCACCCGCCTCGGACTCAGCACGATCGGCGATTTGGCCCAGCTGCATTTCGAGACCATGTGGCAGATGTTTGGTGGGTACGGCATGATTTTGTGGGAGCGTTCTAATGGCATCGACCATCGCTCAGTTTCTCCACACGCCCCCAAACGCAAATCCATTTCACAAGACAAGACCTTCCCCATTGATCTTGATTCTCCTTCCCTCATTCTCGAAGAAGCCACTCGCATGCTCAAAAAACTCTGCTACCAAATCCGCAAAGAGCGCCGTTTCGCCGCCACGCTTACTCTCAAAATCCGTTATTCCGATTTCGCCACCTACACTCATCAACGCACTCTTAATCAACCCTCCAACATTCCGTGCGAACTTCTCCCAACTCTCAAATTACTCCTTAAAAAACGCGACCCCCGCCGCCGCGTTCGCTTGCTTGGTGTTGGCCTATCCAACCTCCAGAGCCAAGTCCAATTAGAGCTTTTTGGCTCTGCTACCAAGAACCAGCGTCTCGAAGAGTCACTCGACCAGCTCCGCAAAAAGTATGGACTTGGGGTTATTTAAATTGCCCAAAACCCCTTTCCCCCGTAGACTGTGTTTAATGACCTCCCAACTAGTCAAAATCGTAGTTTTTGCACCGCTTCTCAACCATAAGTATTTGTAATATCCACGCGCCCAGCGCGTTTATTTAGTCTGAAAATTAATTAACATCACATGGCGCCAATCCGCAGCTTCA
>CAXCBS010000143.1:0-3800 GCA_963980845.1 uncultured Candidatus Peregrinibacteria bacterium
AGGTCTTGATGCGGTTAAATGGGCGAAAGAAGTGGTTAAGCGTGGAGCAGGTGAAATTTTGCTGACTTCTATGGATCGCGATGGGACAAAAATTGGGTTTGATTTGGATTTATTGCGCGCTGTGTCAGGGCAAGTGGTTGTGCCGGTGATTGCTTCGGGAGGGGCGGGATGTGAAGAGGATTTTAAGGAGGTTTTTGATGCAGGGGTGGCGGATGCAGCCTTAGCGGCTAGTGTTTTTCACTTTGGTGAAATTTCAATTCCTAATCTTAAAAAAATGAATGGCTTGATTCCGGCCGTGGTTCAGGACTCATTAACGCGTGAGGTTTTGATGGTGGGATTTATGAATGAAGAAGCTTATGAAAAGACGCGTATAACAGGAGAAGTGTGGTTTTGGAGTCGCACTAAAAAACGTTTATGGAAAAAGGGGGAGACTTCGGGGAATGTTTTGCAGGTGCAGGAGATGCGGTTAGATTGTGATGAGGATACGATACTTGTTTTAGTGGAGCCGGTGGGGCCAACTTGTCACACTGGTGCGCGGTCGTGTTTTGGTGAGGCGTCGCGGGCTATAGGATTTTTAGGTGCGTTGGAGGCATTAATTAAAAAACGCAAAAAGGATCGGCCGGTAGGTTCTTATACAACTTCATTATTTGAGGGGGGGTTGTTAGCGATTATGGCTAAGGTAGAGGAAGAATCAGGTGAGGTCTTGCAAGCTGCGGAAAAAGAAACTAAGCAGCGTTTAGTAGAAGAATCGGCTGATCTTATCTATCACTTAACAGTGTTATTAGTACAAAAAAATCTGTCTTTGGATGATGTGGTGCAAGAATTAGAGAAGCGTAATAAGTAGTGTATTATGTGTTTATGAAAAGGACTTGTTTAATATTGTTGGTGACGGGATTGTTGTGGCCTGCGGTGGTTTTGGCTGATTCTGATTTTTCTGATGTTTACGATTCTGAACCGGTTTTTGAGGTTTTGGATTATTTAGTGAATGAAGGAGTGGTGGAAGGTTATGATGATGGAACTTTTCAGCCTCTTAATTTGATAAATCGAGCAGAATTTACGAAAATGGTGGTGGAGGGAGTTGGGGGAATAACTCCAGATGAAACGGTTTATAAGAAATGTTTTACAGATGTGCAAGAGGATTGGTATGCCAAGTATGTTTGTTATGCCGAGGATGAAGGTTGGGTGCAGGGGTATGGGAATAACAATTTTAAGCCAGGGGCGTCAATTACGCGCACCGAGGCGATGAAGATTATTTTTGAGGCGCTGGAGTGGGAGCCTGACGGGACCGTTTTAAGTAGCTCGTATTATGACGTGGAAAATGGCTCGTGGTATGAGCCCTATATATTGATAGCTGAGGAGCGGGGATTATTGGATGAGTTGGATGTTTATATAACTCCGCATGAATTAATTAGTCGCAAACAGATGAGCGAGCTTTTGTATCGTTCTATGAAAAGTGCGGCTGGAGAAAGTTTTGACACTTGGGTGATTTTGGATGGAGATGATTTGTCGTATGAGGAGGTTTTGGCCACTGGAATTGAGGCAGCTTATCCTGGAGAAGCGGATTTTGCGCATCATTCCCAGAGTGGTTGGCCGTATGGTTGTTATGCTTTTTCCGTTAAGAATTTAGTGGAATGGAAATATGATGAGATGCTAGATATGACTGATGTTCAGGAGAGAATTGGCTGGGATGGAGAGTTTATTTGGAATGCCGAAGAATTTGAGGCGTTTGCCGAGGAATATACGACTGACGTGGTTTTTACCTATAATGGTTCGGCGGAGTTTTTGTTTAAAAAACTGGAGCGTGGGGAGCCGCTTATTATGTATATCCCTTATTATATAGGGGAGACTAATATTGGGCACCAAGTGGTGGCGTACTCTTTTGATGAGAATGGGGTTTGGATAGCCGATAGTGCTAATGGCTCAACCAAGCAGATTGGCTTTGATGAGGTGTTTTTAGATGGCGAGCACTATACGCGTAACCTTACAGACATTAGAAAAGTAAAGGCTGGTGGAGTTAAGTATTCGCAGATGAACAGGTAGCTTTCTTGCTTGACGTAAGGTTGGAATGTTCGGGTAAGAGCCTTATTGGTGTGGATAAGGGATGGAATTTTTGGTACAATGTATAGAAAATTAAAAACAAACATTTCTCATGCCTAACCCGACGTTGCTCTCAATCGACTCTGACGACATGCTCTGGACTCTGGGTCTCACCAACTTTGAAGATGAAAAATTTAGAGCTTTGGATGATTTTCTCCGAAAGGTGAAATTTGCCGAAAGTAATGTTCCATTTAATGACGAGCGACTAGAAGATCTAGAGCTTTCTTTTTTGGAGTATTGTGACAAGGTCCTTTTAAAAGTGGCCAAGGATATTTTGAATGAGGAGATTGTGGAGGATATGCATCACGAGGCTTACCGCACTAATCTCACTCATCATTTAGAAGAAGTTGCTGAGCTTAAGGAGGAGGAAAATTTAGCCCCTCCTTTTTTAATTATAGAAGAAACCCAGCTTTTGATTGAACAATTAGAAGATGTTGGGGAATCATGGTTAGCTCTTTCTTTTCTAGGAATGGATAAGGTGAATGCTCTTTATGATTTGGTATCGCTTTTGGAATCTGGGAAAGGGAAGCAAGATATATATGATACTTTGCGTGAGTTAATGTTGGATCTTTTGCAATTAACGCCGCTACTTCGCGGGGTAGAAAGAGATTATTTTGGAGCGTTTGTGAGAGAACTGAAAGGAGAAATGCTCCTTTTCTTTGTGCAACGTTTCTTACAAGCAAACCTTGAATATGGAATTTATTTGCAAGATCAGTATTTGCGCAAAAATCCCGAATTAATGAAAAGAATTGCAACTCGATTGAAAAAAGAAGCAACCAAAAAAGCGAAAGCCTGGGTTGCCTAAAAGGTTTGTGATAAACTTAGGGCCATGAAGAAATACCTCCCTTTTTTGATTTTGTTTGCTCTTGGGCTGCTTGTTTATGCCAATTCCTTGTTTGGTGATTTTATGCAGGATGATTTTGCGTTAATAGTGGAAAATGAGTTTTTGCGATCCTGGGGGAGCGTGCCAGAGTTTTTTACAAATAGTGTGATCCGGGGGAGCGGATATTTAAGTAATTTGTATCGGCCGGTGGCGCTGATGTTTTATTTTGTTTTGTATCAAGTGTTTGAATTAAATGTGGTGGGTTATCATTTGTTTAATATTTTGCTGCATATTGTGAATGCGTGTTTGGTGTTTTGCTTGTTTAAGAGGCTTAAATTTGTAGAGATGGGGGCATTTCTTGCGGCGGTGCTTTTTTTGGTGCATCCGACGCAAGTTGAATCTGTTAGTTATATTGCGGGGTTACCCGATGTTTTGAGCTCTTTTTTTGTGATTTTAGGTCTTACTATTTGGGCTAAGGCTGATAAGTGGCGCGATCAAGTGGGAGTGGCGATGTTGTTTGTGCTGGGGCTTTTTACTAAGGAGTCGGCCATAGTTTTATTGCCGATGATAGTGGTGCTTAGTTTTTATCAAAAAAATTGGAAAGAGAGGATTTGGGGATTTGTTTTGATGTCAGTGGTGGCAGGAGCGTATTTGGTGTTGAAATTTGTAGTGCTGGATTTTGTGCTGGAGTCTGGATCAAATACTTATACTGAAAACTTAGGGTTTAGATTGATTTATTTTGTAAATACTATCTGGGATTATTTAGTGATTTTGGTGTGGCCAGTGACACTTTATTTTGAGAGGATTTTTGATGCCACAATATTTGGAAATTACTTGGATTTGATCTCATGGAAAACTATGGTGGGAACAATGTTTGTGG
>CAXCBS010000144.1:0-3796 GCA_963980845.1 uncultured Candidatus Peregrinibacteria bacterium
CCGTCCGGCCCCTTTTTCTAATCTTCTCTTCGTTTGGATTAGCCTTTGGAATTGCTTTTGTATTGGCCAAGCCATTTATTGAACAACTTAAAAACTTAGGCATTGGCAAACAAATTCGAGAGACCGCTACTGACGGAAAAGTGGCTAAATTATTTAACAAACTCCACGCCAAAAAAACCGGCACCCCGACCATGGGCGGAATTTTGATTTGGGGCACAACCCTTATCGTAATTCTCTTAACTCGCCTCTTATCTTATTTTGGAATTTTTGATCACTCACTCCTTAATAGAAAAGAAACCTACCTTCCGATTTTCACACTTGTTATGGTGGCCTTGCTAGGAGCAGTTGATGATTATTTTAATATTAAGGGACTTGGAAAAAGCAAAGGCATAAACGTAAAACCTAAATTTTTATGGCTCACATTATTTGCCAGTCTTGGAGCTTGGTGGTTTCATTTTAAACTTGGTTACGACCAAATTCATTTACCTGGAATCGGCGATTTTTTTATTGGCTTTTGGTATATCCCGCTATTTATTTTTATTATTTTAGCCACCGCCAATGCTGTTAATATTACTGATGGTTTAGATGGACTCGCGGGCGGACTTTCGATTATTGCTTTTGGATGTTTTGCGGTAATTGCTTATATGCAAGGACTACTTTTGCTCACTACTTTTTGTATGGTGATTGTCGGAGCAACACTCGCTTTTCTATGGTTTAACATTCCCCCAGCCAGGTTTTATATGGGAGACACGGGAGCACTGTCGCTGGGCGCCACGCTCGGGGTAATTGCCATGCTTACAGACTCAGTTTTAATTCTACCGTTTGTTGGTTTTATATTTGTGATTGAAACTCTATCCGTCATTATTCAACTCACTTCTAAAAAACTATTTAAAAAGAAAGTCTTTCACATTGCACCGCTTCATCACCATTTTGAACACATTGGTTGGCCTGAATCAAAAGTCACCATGCGCTTCTGGATGATTGGCGGGATCATGGCTGGTTTTGGATTGATCTTGGGCTTAGTCGGAATGGGAATTTAAATACTTTCCGCTTCCCCATCAAATTCAGTTCCGGTTTGTTCAAAAACTTCATCTTGATACTCTTCTAATAGCGGAGCTTCTTCTTCCTGCTCATCTCCCCAAATAACTAATCGATCATCCTGCAAAAACAAAATTGCAGTTTCTTCATCTTCATAAAAAGCTTCTAAATCATTAATCACTTGCATGTATTCCAACTCAAGCGGCACTGTTTTTTTCAAACGATTCAAAATATCACGCTGCATTACTTCTTCGCCCTTAGCATCATACAAAAAGGTTCCGAGTTGCAACACAGCTCGCTCTTTCAAATTAATCACCAATGTATTTATTTGATACAAAGTATCAGCGTACAAAGAATCTACCTTACCCATCAAAGCCATTTTCGCATCATCCCCTTCAGGTAAAATTTCTAGCTCTGAGGCAATCATTTTTAGCATTAATAAATCACGTAATTTTTGATCCAAGATCTCCAACACAAATTGCTTCCGAGTCTCCATTTCTAATTCTGACAATCCTTCTAATACATCGGTTAAACCACTCTCATAATCTTCCAAAGATTTAAGTGCCAATCCATAAGCCTTAATCTGAATTAAATCAAAAGCCAAACCAAGTCTATCAGCCGTTGTTTCAAGATGAGTAGATTGTTTTTCAGCTTCGTCAGTAACTAACAAAATCTCAGTTTCTTCTAGGGCAGATTTAGCTTCACGAATACTATCGTTAATTGAAAATCCTTCAACTATTTTTTTAGTTTCTTGCAAAGCGGCGCGCACTGCCTCTTCTTGTTCTGGCATCCTAGCGGCCAAGTCCACCAAAGTCATTTGATAATCAATCAGTAATTCTTGAGATTCTTCGGTGCGGCCTTGGCGCATCAACACTGCGGCTTCGGAGAAACGTTGTTCCGCCAAGGCCATCTCAGTTTCCATCTTAGAGTTTTCATTAAAACTCAAAAATCTTTTTACCTCCTCCCCTCCTCTTTCCAAGAAATAAAACGAATCACCAGGCAAAGCACCCGCTTGCTGCTCTACTCTAGTTACATAAAAATTTTCCAATCGCTCCAAATAAGCAGCGTGATTTTCTAAATTTGTCTTAACCCACAAATCTTCATTTTTTAATGTTTCCACATCTTCAATATTCTCAATTAAAAGATTGCCATTCACCATCATATGCAAATTTGGACCAAGCGTTCCTTCGCGAGTCACTCCTTCACTAGTTACATCAAAATCAAGCAAATTAGAAAACCCCCGGGCCTCAGTTTCATCACCCTCTACTTTCAAATCAAAATGAGCTTTTCGATCCACAGAAAACTCACCAGCCTCAGTCCGTACAGTAAATAACGACGAGCTTGGCGACAAATTCACAATCTGCGCAAAAACTTGCCCACTCTCAACATCCACTAACACCGATGTACTTGCTTCATTTTCAGGATCAGCCCAGAGCTCGCTAATAATTACCTCAGTATTTGGACCAACGGTCAACAAGCTATCATCCACAAACATCACATCTAAATAACCATCATTTCCCGTAACTAATCGATCTCCTTCTTCAATTAAAAATCCATTTTCTACGTCAAATTCTGCCTCACCTCGTTCAACCATTGCTGTTCCTCGTACCGCATCAATCTGACTCACTTTGGCCGCAGAAACACGTGGAGTCTGCATCAAATATCCAAAAGTTCCGGTAACCAAAACGGCACAAGCTGTTACCGTAGCCCAAGTGCGTCGCAATGCTAACATTTCTCTAAAAACATCCTTCAACCACAGCCGTTGACTACGCAATGTTACAACATCCAAAATATCTTGGCGTGCATGCTGTTTAAAAGCAGCAGACGGCTCAACCGTAAGGTTAAGTTTTTCAAGTTGCTCAGCTAATTGTTCAAACCCAATTTCTTCCCGAGACATTGCTTCATCAATACGCGAAACCAAACGCTCTTTCATTAATTTTTTGCGTTCATCGGCTAGCGGCGTTTGTTTTGCCACTACCTCGCGGAGTTTCGCTCCGAGAAGTTCATTCTGTTTGTTACGAGTAAGCCAGGAAATCATAGTGCATGTTTTAGAACGCAGAAAAACTGTTAATTGTTACGTTTAATCCCTTTCTGCTCCAGGATTTTACGAAGCGCTTTCAAAGCGCGATATTGCAAAATACGAACATTACCCTCAGTGCGACCCATCACTTCCGCAATTTCTTTATTATCAAAACCACTTAAAAATTTAAGCACCAACACCTGTTGATACGGCTCTTTCAATTCACGCAAAGAATCACGCACCTGCGTTTTATTAAGTCGCTGCGCTGTCCAATCAACTGGGTCATCTTTAGATTGCGTCACATGTTGAGGCAACCTCTCTCTAAGTGAAATATGTTTACGATGAAAACGATAATGATCCACCACTAAATTATGTGCTATCCGAAAAAGCCACGAAGAAAAAGGATGCTTTCCAGGAGTATATTTATCAATATTTTCCCATACTCTCACAAAAATATTTTCCGTAATATCCTCTACTTCCTCCCGACTCACACGGTAATAAACATACCGATAAACCATATCAACATAGAGATCATAAAGCTGCCCAAAAGCATCTGAGTCACCATTTTGACAAGCGGCCACCAGTTTTTGCACCAGCTCTTCATCCGGCTTTTTAGATTTTTGGGGATCACCTTTTACCATAAAACAGTTAATTGAGGGCCTAGGGAATTATTTAAGCACAAATCTGTCCATCAGGGAAGAGAAAGGTCACGCGCGAACCTCTCCCTATTATCTCTTT
>CAXCBS010000145.1:0-3751 GCA_963980845.1 uncultured Candidatus Peregrinibacteria bacterium
CGCAAAAACCAAAAGAAGCGCCGCCAACTCCTGACCCGGTCCCAGCTTCAAAACCTGAGCCAAAACCTGAGCCAAAAACTGAATTAGAGCCAGAACCTATCGCTCCTGAACCAGAAAAAAAGAAAGAAGTTTTGGAAGGGGAAGTTGTGGCAGAGGAAACAGAGGACGGTCCTCCAGAGCCAGAAGCCGAAACCGAAGGGTCCCTTGATGAGCTTTCTATGGATGGGTCTATTACGGAAAAAATTGAACAATTACTACATGAAGCTAATTTAACTCCACGTCACTTGAAATTTTGTTGTGGTGGGGTGGTGATGATAGCGTTGGTGATTTTTGCTGGATTTTTCTTGGCCCCGAAACTTTTAAATGGTGGTTTATTTGATGGGTCAGATCGACCTCCAGCTGATGATGTTATAGATATGCCTGACGCGATTCCTGTTGATGATGATTCAAATGAAGTGGTGCCGCCAGCCAATGGAGAAGTTGTGTGGGTTGATCCTTCAGTTTATGGGGGACTACTCTTAGGTGATCCGCAGGCTGAATTAGAAGGTACAACGGGTGTTGATACCGGGGTTTTAGTTGGTGAGGATGATGACATTAATTATTCTTCTAAACTGCAAGTTTTTGTGGCAGATTTAGAGGCTCTTTATAATTTGTATTATGTGAATATTGAAACACTTTTAGATGAATCAACAAACCGGACAAGTACCTTAGATGCACAGATTGAAACAATGAAAGAATACTATAATTTAGGAGTTGATCATTACGAGGAATTAGGGTTAATGAAAGCTGAGCTTTCTGGGCGATTTGATGATAATACGATTTTAAAAGAAGCGGAGGAAGTTACGGTGTTGGAAAATTTGCAGATTACATCTTTGGATGGTCCGGCTATCGAAGAGCACTTGTATTTGTTTATTGAATACAAGCAAATTGAAGCTGATCTAAAAGCGCGTTATTACGTGTTGGCAAATCTGGAGCATTTATATGAAAATGCCTTATCTAGTATGTTTAAACGAATTAAAGATTATGAACTTAATCGCGAGGCGTTAATTGCTGATGTTCAAGTGGTTGATGTGGAGGGGTCTGATATTGATTTGATTTTAACGGAATTCGACTTAGAGGAGTAAGATTTTCAAAAAGTCTCAATATCGGAAGTTGATTTTTCCAGCGAAAATCTCTTCCTGGCTCTCGCGGGACGACTTTTGTTATACAAAAGACCAAGCTCGTCCCGCTCCGAGAACTATTTCGACTTTAAAAATCTTACAAAGTCTACTTTTTTGAGAAATGTGGTATACTTTTTAACTGGAGTCGTACTAAGTTTTTGTATATGGATTTACGAATTGAAGACATTATTGATGCGGCTAAAAATTACCTCCCCAATCTGGATTCAAAACGGATGATGGCAGCGTATGATTTAGCTGAAAAAGCGCATGAAGGTCAGGTGCGTTATTCGGGTGATCCATATATTAGTCATTTGTTGGCTTCAACTAATTTGCTTTTGCCGCTTAAGCCAGATGAAGATACGTTATTGGCGGCGCTCTTGCATGATGTCCCGGAAGATACGGCTCATACTCTTTCTGAAATTGAAAAGAAAATTGGGAAAGGGGTGTCGGATTTGGTGCATGGGGTTGGAAAATTAAGTTTGGTTCGAGTTCAAAAAGGTCAGCCCGAGGTGGAAAGCTGGCGTAAAATGTTTTTGGCCATGGCCAAGGATTTGCGCGTGGTTTTTATTAAATTAGCGGATCGGCTTCATAACATGCAAACGTTAGAATATGTAGCCAAAGACAAACAACTTCGTATTGCCGAGGAAACGTTGCGAGTTTATGCCCCGATTGCTTCACGTCTTGGTATTTATGCTATGAAAGGCCCATTAGAGGATCTCTGTTTTAAACATCTTCATCCCAAGGAGTACAAAGACCTAAAAGCACAGGTTGATTCTCATGGTCGAGTGGATCCTAAATATATTGGAGTGGCGCAAGATATTTTGAGTGATTTTCTAAAAGAAGAGGGGATTGAAGGGGAAATAACAGGTCGGGTGAAGCATCTTTATAGTATTCATCAAAAACTTAAACGTAAAAATTTAAATTCAATTGATAATATTTACGACTTATTTGCCATGCGAATTGTGTTGCCTGATCAGCACCGTGAAGGGCGGGAATTTTTGGGTCATTGTTATACCACTCTGGGAGCGATTCATAATAGTTGGACGCCGATGTCAGGGAGGTTTAAGGATTATATTGCGGTGCCTAAGATTAATGGTTATCGCAGCCTGCACACCACGGTTATTGGAAAAACAGTGCTTAAAAATCACCCTGTTGAATTGCAGATAAGAACAAGGGGGATGAATCAAGAGGCCGAGTATGGAATTGCGTCACACTGGTGGTATAAGGATGGTGCGCCCAAGGAGATGTCTTTCTCGCGGCATGATTTGCAAAACATTTTATATGAGCGACGTTTGTTTAAACGTTTTCATGATTTGTTGGAAAAACATATTGATAAGCGCAAAGAATTTGAACATGTTTTATCAAGGCGCAATACTGCTGAGGTTTCGTTTGATGCATCACTGCGTACTTTTCTTAAACAAGGTGGTTTTATTAAAAAAGAGATCAATGATTTAGAGGCGTTTTTAACTACCGAGGTGACTAATAAAAATGAGGCGCTTAAGTTTTTTAAACATCATGTGGATTGGTTATATGGATTAGAGCGACTGCAGGAAGATTTGCAGCAGACTCCAGATGAATCAGACTCAATGGATGTAAATGTGTTTACTGATCGTATTTTTGCCCTAACTCCACATGGTGATGTTAAGGATTTGCCGCAGGGGGCAACGCCCGTGGATTTTGCTTATTCAATTCATAGTGATATTGGAGATCGTTGTGCTCAGGCTAAGGTAAATGCGGGAATTGTGAGCTTGGATTATAAATTGCAAAGTGGAGATGTGGTGGAAATTTTAACCAAAAAACATCCTGCCCCTAATCGTTATTGGCTTTCTTTTGTGAAAACCTCACACGCTAAAACTAGGATTAAAGCCTGGTTTAGATCGCAGGATCGGGAGAAAAATATTAAGTTAGGTCGCGAAATTATTAATAAGGAATTGCGTCGTCTTAGTAAGCCGTTACTTGGTCCCAACTTGGGACAACTTAAACATTATGGTGGAGCTAAGCGGCTTTCTTTTGCTGATCGGGAAAATATGGTGGAGTTGATTGGAAATGGTTCAATGCATGTTGGAACTCTTATTCGGAATTTGTTTTCAGAAAAGGAGTTAATGGAAGATTCGCCGCCACCAGAGTATCAGCCAGAAGTTGAGGCTGAGGAGAGTGTTTGCGAAGACAAAGTTTTGATTACTGGACAGAGTGATTTGCCAGTAATTTTGTCAGCTTGTTGTAAGCCACGTTTCCCGGATTCGATCGTGGGTTATGTGACGCGTGGTAGTGCCATTCGTGTTCATAAAAAATTGTGTTATCAGGTAGGGAAAATGGATAAAGATCGTTTACTTGAGGCAACTTGGGCTTCTTTGGAAGGCAAGAAAAAGTATCCAGTTCGGATTAGAATTGAGGCGCTTGATAAGGTTGGATTGCTTAGAGATGTTTTAGGTGTGGTGGCTGATATGGGGAAGGATGTGGTTGATTTCCCCCTTGTTTCTAAATCTAATGGGAAAGTAGTGCGCTGTTTGATTGTGGCTGTTTCGGGTTATGAAAAAATGTCGGAATTGATTAGTCGTTTAGAAAAAATTGAGGGAGTGCTTTCTGCGCGT
>CAXCBS010000146.1:0-3634 GCA_963980845.1 uncultured Candidatus Peregrinibacteria bacterium
AACCCCTGAGCAAATAGCCAAAGACCAAGAGATTCTACACCGCACCTGGCCCAGCAAAAACGAGGCAGCTGCAGAATATTTAGATTACGCCACCAATGGAAGTGAATATTTTGACCCAGTGCCCTTAGGTGCCCAAGCCGCGCTTTTAATGGTTTTCCGTAAAAATGATTTTTTACAAAGCGAGCTTTATAAAGAAATTAAAAAAGCTTACCAAGAAAAAACCGGCCAAGAACTTAGCATGCTAATAACCGAACAAGATTATTATGATACCAAAGTTCAAAATTACGGCTTACGCGCCACTCGCTACGAGCAAATAACTGAAATAACTGACTATTCAACCAATGATCAAGGAAAAAGATTGGCTCAGACAGGTTTAACTTGGGAGCCCATGGAAGATCTTTGCGACCGAATTCAGGGCCAAAAACAGGCTGAAATAAGCGAAGAAACATACTGGGATGAGCAGCCTCCCCCATTGATGGATCAACCAGATTGGTGGCCCACAAATCTTTCTCTTACCATTGATGATGGCCCGTCCAAAGACACAGAACAAATTCTAGAAACCCTCAATGCCAAAGGTGTCAAAGCCACTTTTTATTTTATGGGAGTAAACATTCAGGACAGCCTAGAATATTGGCCAGTGTTGCAACGCATAGTTGAAACCGGTCATCGTATTGGCTACCACTCCATGTATCACAATAACGAAGAAAGAGGCTCCACTACAGATTTTGTTGAAATGAGTGAAGAAAAAATTCTAGACGATATTTACGAATTTCAAAGCGTTCTTGATATAGCCTTGGGCGGCATAGATTATCAAGTGACTGCCGGGCGCTGCCCGGGCGGGGACGGAACTTATAGCCCGCGAGTTAAAAGAGCTTTTCAAAAAGCTGGTTTATACGCACCTCATCATTGGGAGAACGACACCAAGGACTGGATGGCAGATGTAGATTTAGACCCTCACGATTTAGCCGAGCAGTCCATCACAGATTTAGATAGTAATACTATTTTGGTTCACGAAGATCAAAATTCTAATTTCGCTGATATTCTCCCTGACTATTTAGATAGTTTGGAGGCTTTGCAAAATTGACACATACCTGTTTATCAGGCTACAATCAAAGCCAGTATTTCTTTTTATAATGCCTCTACACAAGCTCCACATTTTGCTGGTTAAAATCCCTCCGGGCGAAAACAAAGAAGCAAGTTTCGAACAAATGCTTGAAAACATTTACGAAACAATGACTAGCGCCCAGGTGTCTTTTGAGGTGGTTTCTATGCATCAGCATATTTATTTTTATGTTCGTGTAGAAACTAGAGTGCGTCATTTAATCGAAGGTCAAATTTACGGCCAGTATCCTGATGCTGAGATTTTTGAGGTTAAAGATTACGTAGAACCAGAAAAAATCATGGCGAGCCAACAAGGTTTTGCTTGCGCTGACGTGATGTTAGAACGCAGTGATATTTATCCAATCAAAGACCACAATCAATTCGAAGGCGACGCCTTAGCCGGCGTATTTTCCGTGCTTACCAAGGCTTCTGAAAACGAACAAATTTGGGTGCAAGTAGTGGGTCGACCCATGGCCGATGATTGGAAATTAAATTTTGGACGCCGTATTAAAATGCGCGTTCTTGGTTTTAAAAATATTTTCCGCCTCCGCGATTATCTTAAATTAAAAGGAAAAACTGCTCTCCGCGCTTCGGAAAAAGAGGAATTCCACAAAAAATCTGACAAAAATTCTTATCGCATTAATGTTCGCGTGGCTTATACGGCCAAAACTCAAGGCGAAGCTGACATGAAAATTGAATCTGTTAAACGCGCTTTTCAACAATTTAATACCACTGATTACAATTCATTTAAAAGCATTAAAGCCGGGCGCAATGCTTTTTTGCGTAAATACAAAGCCGGCACGCTTGAAGGTGGTTTTCTCCTCACAACCGAAGAGCTCGCCACCATTTATCACTACCCCGAGCCAGACGTAGTGCCACACATTGTGCACGTGGTTTCCCGTAAAAAAGAACCCCCAGAGAATTTACCCAAAGATGGCGGACTCCCCCCCAATGAACTGTCTGTTTTTGGGGTCACAAATTTCCATAATCAAAATATTCGTTTTGGACTTAAAAGAATTGATCGCCGTCGCCACCTCTATGTGGTTGGCAAGAGTGGTACTGGTAAATCCAAAATGTTAGAGCTGCTTATTAACGCTGATATTCAGGCTGGTAAAGGTGTTGGAGTGCTTGATCCGCACGGTGACTTGGTCGACAACGTTCTTCGTTATATTCCGGAGCACCGCAAAAACGATGTAATTGTTTTTGATCCGGGTGACATGGAATTCCCGATTGCTTTTAATCCGCTGGCTGGCGTTGAACCCGAATACCGCATTCGCGTTACCATTGGTTTTGTAGAGATTTTCAAAAAACTTTTTGGTGCTAACTGGACTCCCCGACTTGAACATGTTCTTCGCTACACCACGCTCGCGCTTCTCGACACACCTAACACGACTGTGCTTTCTATTCTCAAAATGCTTTCCGATAAAAACTATCGCCAAAAAATTGTGGCTAACATTCAAGATTCAGTTATTAAGAATTTTTGGGTTAATGAGTTTGCTGGATGGAGCGAAAAATTCGACAACGAAGCTATTATGCCGTTGCTTAACAAGGTGGGGCAATTCGTGTCCACAAACCTGATCCGAAACATTGTTGGGCAACCCGAAAACAAAATCGACATTCGCGACATCATGGACAACCAAAAAATCCTTTTGATGAAAATTTCCAAAGGTAAATTAGGTGAAGAAAACTGTGGACTAATCGGTGCCATGATGGTTACCAAAATTCAACAAGCTGCCATGCAGCGCTCTGATACGGCCGAAGAACTTCGCAAAGATTTTTATCTCTACTGTGATGAGTTCCAATATTTTGCAACTCGCACTTTTGCGGAAATTCTGTCTGAGGCTCGCAAATATCGCCTTAATCTAACCATGGCTCACCAGTATATGGGCCAACTTTCTGACCTAGTTAAGACTACGGTTTTTGGTAACGTGGGCTCAATTATTAATTTCCGTGTTGGGGCCGAAGACGCTGTTCTTCTCGAAAAAGAGTACACGCCTAAATTCACAGTTCGCGACATTATTAACCTGGGAGTTCGAGAATTTTACGTCAAAATGTCTGTTGATGGCGAGGTTAAAGATGCTTTTTCTGGTCGCACCGTAGATGCGCCAGTAATTGAAAATCATTTCTCTGATGAAATTATTGCCGCTTCTCGCCGCAAGTATTGCCGCCCTAAAACTGAAGTTGAAAAAATCCTCAAATCTTGGGAAGAAGATGCCGAAGCCGAACCAGACGAAAACAGCGGACCACAAGCTGGCGAAGAAAAATTTGCCACGCCAATTGTGTAATCTTAAAAAATTATGAGTAGTCCAATTTTTGAATTTAAGCCTAGTTTCCCGCCGTTCTTTTTTTATATAATTTTGATTATTCCAGTTTTGTGTATCCCGGCTGGGTTTGTAATTTATTTCACCGAAGGACAAAATCTAGCGCAGCTACTCAGTGTGAGTGGAGGAGTTGGAATTGGTTGTCCGTTATTTCTTTATGGACTGCTAAAAGGAACAACCAAGCTTATTGCCAGCAAAGGAGGAGTTACAAT
>CAXCBS010000147.1:0-3566 GCA_963980845.1 uncultured Candidatus Peregrinibacteria bacterium
GTTGTTTGTCTAGGTCAGAATCATCTAATTCTTCAAAATGGTCCACCAGACTTTTTAGGATTTCCGCTTTCTTTTGGCCAAGAGTGATTGGCGAAAACGTTACCTGCAAAATTCCATTACGAGTACATAAATCACTATATTGAGATGTAAAAGACTCAAAAAGTTCTGGATCCTCGTGTTCTTGATACTCAACCTTACGGTTATCCCATGGGTCTGCCATCGCTACCACGCGAGCACTAGAAACTTCACCGCGTGAGACAGGTTTAAACACCGCGGTGCTACCTTGTTTCCAGGTTTGGATATCAGAATCAGTAACTGCTTGGGGGCTATTTAAGGTTGAAAAATCAGAGGCTTTTTTATCACGGAAAAAACCTTTCTTAAAGAGAATTGCAATAATTTTTTTGCGATCGCTATCTTCAACCCCCGGCTGATTAACTTTATCCAAAAGTTTAAATTCTAGGAATTCGAGTAGCGTACAATTAGTGTTTACTCGTTGCTCTTGCCAGTCATGGAAAATAGCCATCTCCCAACCAGAATCAAAAACTCCAGATCGTAAGCCAGTGGAATCAAAGGTGCAATAAGCGTCTTGAATTTCTTTACAAGCTTGTGTGAAAGCTGCCAGTGGAGATAGATTATTTGGGTCGTCATGCTTGCCCCCAAATTCTTTGTTAGAGGTATGAATTTTCCCATCATTTGTGGCTAGTCGAGGTATTAGGAAGTGGTCATAAATTTCATCAGCCTCAAAATATGGCACTTCAAACGATCCGTGTGAGAACACGCGCCGATATTCATGTGCTAATTTTTGGCGGCCTTTATGGTGCTTATTTTTTTCGTTACGAGTTACAATGATTCCAAATCCGGCTGCTACAGTAATTTCTTCTTGAGTGTCAGGATGGGGGAAAGTTTCTCCTGGCTGTAAGTCAAAATATGGTTTAAGCGCTGAAAGAACGCGCGGATCAATGTTGTTATCTTCATCAATAATCATCACCTTACCAGTTCGAGCGCAGTTAATAAGAGCCCCTTCGTTACGTTCGCCCAAGTCAGACGCACTACCAAAAAAGTGGTGCCAAGCGGTACCATTGCTACCAGGGACAACGACTGCTTCCTTGCCAGTAAAAAGCATGGCGGCGTGTCGCGCTAAATGAGTTTTACCAGTCCCGGTAGGGCCATAGAGCTCAATACATTTACGGGAGCGAAGTGAGCTCATCATAGATTTAGAAAGGGTAGGTTTTTCATTTGAATCTCTTCCAAACATGAGTTTTTCACGACTCCGAGTCATTATATAACGGCCAGCCAGCATATTGTTATTTCGTTGGTCTTCACCCGAAATTTCGTGATTGCTTAAAATAGCCTGATCTCTAATAATTTCATCTCTTCTCAAGCTAACCACTGCCTCTGAGTCAGCCCTTTTTAGAGTTTCGAGAGCCGTTGTACACTGATCGCGATACCCTTTTAGTTTGAGCAGAATAGAGGAGTCACTTTCGCGGTAACTCCGGCCTTCTCGAACTACTTGGTTGTGAGTATTTTGGGTTTCTTCGTCGCAGGATTTAATTAAAAAATCAAAAAGACGGCTTAATTGACTAGCCAGTGCCATCCTATTTTCAGGAGAGAGGGCACGCTGTAAATAGATATCAAGACCCTTTTTGGCTTGGTGAATAGATTTATGAATAGTGTTATACATTTCCCGGTAGGCTTCCATAACCTGTGACATGTTGGCTAATTCACGCAAATCTTCCAAAGTCGCATCATATTCCAAGTGCACTGCTAGGTCAGGGTTATCTTCTAGTTTTGCCCGCTCTACAATGTCTGGGTCCAAAAGTTCAAGAATCTCTAGATCAAGGTCCAGGTCTTTCCCTTTTCCATTTGGTTCAAGAACACGCAATCGAGCAATCAAAGCTCGAAACCGCATTACATTAATAGCCACCCCTTCTTTATCAAGTTCAACTTGGGAGTCGACTTCCTCCGGGCTAGTCACAAGACCAGTTAATAGTGCTCCAAGCTCAGAAGATTCAAAATCATCCGCAGAAGTCGGGTTAGGTATGGTGTCGGTTGGCGCCTCAGACGGCGTAGGGTCGGAGTTGTTGGGGGTGGGGTCCATGGGTTGGGGTGGTAAAAAAATTAAACTTTATCAAGAAGGGATTTCCAGGCCTTCTTTTTCTTATCAATATATTGCAGAAGGTTTTCACAATAGTGACCCCCTTCATCAGGGTTATATCCGTTGTAATAGGTGTCGTTTGCAGCTGTACTTTCTAAGCCATAGGCAACCACTATTGCTCCTAGATCCCTTAGCTTTTCAGCGGCTCTATTGGCTCGGTTAGCGTCATAGCTCTCTCCATCGGTGGTAACTTCAATCACTTCAATCATTGGTTCTAAGTCTTCAAACTCATCTAACAAATCCTCTAATTCTTGCTCAAAATTATCTCGGCTAGCCTCAGCATTACGGTAGTGAATGCGTTCGTTATCTGATAGCTCACTTAAATCACGTTCTTCATATTCTTCTAATGCTTTGAGCTCACGGATTAAGAATCCCGCTCTAATACGATGTAATACGGTTGGTTCATGGGGCTCTGTACGCAGCTGTTCCTGATGCTCGGCGATTAGATCGTTATAGATTTTTTCTAGTGGGTAATAGTCATAGGTCCCACCAGTGGCTTCTCCTGATCTTAGCCAAGTAAGTGTCTGATCAATCAAATTCATATCCGGAGAAAGTCTCTTAATACAACTAAAAGGCTCACCAGTTTCAGGGTCCCTTATCCCAAATTGCCAAGTCTCGGTTTCCATTCGTAAATCTTGGTCCAATTCTCCTGAAAGTTCATCTAGTTCTTTTTGCTTTTCTGCTACCACGCAGTTTTCCAAAACTTGAATCAATTGCTGTTTTCTAATTTTACCTCCTTCGGTCATGCTAACACTTCCGTCTAGGATTGATCTTTTGCGAATTTTAGCTATGCGAAGTTCAGGTTCTTCAACCGTTTCAGTGGTGCCCCAGGCCGGAGCTTCAGGTAAACCGGCTAGTTTAGCAGCGGCCAAGGCTACTGGGTCAACCATGATTTGACCTGATGTTACTGGATAACGAGGGATATCTCGTTCAACCATTCGTCGCGAAATTACGCGATCAAAAAGTTCCCGCAAAACATCCACCAAAAATTCATTATCTGGATCTTCCTCCAAATTAGGGTTTTTGATTTGTTGCATTTTATTGCATTCCTCAACAAAATATCGCACTAGTTCTGCGATTTTATCTCGTTCGTGTTTAGGCATTTCTGGATGTAATTCGCGGACTTTTTCATCTGCCTCATCTGGAGGAGGAGTATTCCGCTCAATTTGTTCATCTTCAATTTGCTGAGCTGCCTCATCAATTTGTTCATCAGTTGGTTCTTCTTGAGAGCCTTTTTCTTGCAGTTTTTCATACATTTTTCTAAATTCTTCTTCGGGGTCAAGTTTCGGAGCTTCCGTAGGTTTTGTAGGTTCAGGCCGCTCGCCTCCACCAGCTCCACCTTGTCCTGGTTCGGGTTCGCCATCGTCTCCCGGATCGCCATCATCGCCAGGATCGCCATCGTCTCCCGGAT
>CAXCBS010000148.1:0-3495 GCA_963980845.1 uncultured Candidatus Peregrinibacteria bacterium
TGCGGACTCCATCTTTATTAATCTTATATTCCTGTTTATTAGGAATTTTACGCATTGTTTTCTTAGCGGCCGAAACTTTGTTTACATCTACCGAGCGCGTATCGCTTTCTTGTCCTAATTTACCATCTACTTCGAAAACCACGTCAGTCACCTTGGAATCTACGGTTTTAGCCGCGGCCAACAAATCACCACGGTATTTATTTGCCACCCAATCGCGTGACAAAACAATTGGGAATCCTACCTTTAAAACCCCCTCTTCACGCCCCAAAAGAGCTGTATGTTGAAACCAGGTCAGAAAGTCGGAACGTTTAATTTGCGGTTCCAGAGCTTTGAGCACCTCTATCCAAAAATCACGATGAGAAGATTCCGACATAAAAAAAAGGAAGGTCTAAAAATCGGGTTTACATCATAATGAGACCGAGCCGCATAAACAAGGGCTTTTATCCAAACAACCGCGCAATATCCTGAAAAGTCACCATGAAAATCACAATGATAAGGAATATAAAGCCCAGAGAATGAATAAGTCCTTCGATTTTGGCATCAACCGGCTTACCACGAATCGCCTCTACAATAATAAAAGCCATCCGCCCACCATCAAGAGCTGGGAATGGGAAAATATTAATCACACCAAGACTAAGAGAAAGAAGCGCTAAAAACCTAAGCAAAGCCACAAATCCCTCCTGGACATATAGTCCTGTCATCTGCGCAATTCCCACTGGCCCGGCCACACCTTCGGGCACCGAAGCCGTAGTAAAAATATTACCAAACAACTGCCCAACCATGGCCGCCGTATAAACCGAAATTCGGCCCATTTCCGAAAACGCCTCCACTGGCGCCTCGTAAACCGGATACTGCACATCATGAATTTCTGTTACAGAAGACACTTCAATTCCATCATAATAAGAGAACACCTGATTTTCAGAAATGTATTGCAAACCAAGCAAAACTCCCACATAACCATCATTATTACGCCCCATAACTTTAACCACACGAATGTCATCACGTTCAATCTCATAAGTAACACTTTCACCTTCTGGAGTTAAAGAAGCCGCTGCCACAGCTTGTTCCGGCAACCAAACCTCTTCATTGTTCACTTTTACCAAAACATCTCCCTGCTCAATCCCCGCTTCTTCGGCCGGAGTCCCAAAGAAAACATGCGAAATAACAGTACGATGTTCTTGTGGCACAACAACCTCTACATTCATGACCTCTTGATCACGCGAAATCGTAAACTCAACCTCCTGATCCGCATTTCTAGCGAGTAATGAAGCTATTTCCGATGCATAAAAAATCTCCTGCCCATTAACTGCCCAAATAACATCTCCCTCCTTTAGATATTCACTTTTTGTTTCCCCAACAATCACCCGCGGCATTTCAAAAACATTAAAACTAAATCCAGCTTTCGTTCCCGGAACAGACACATCAAATTCAGTTCCATTAATCGTAAAATTCTCGCCCGAAGCTATGACCGCATTAATTTGCGCCACGTCCTTAACCTGCAAACCATTTATTGTTTTAATTTTATCTCCTTTCACAAAACCTTCATATTCCGCAATCGACCATTCCTCCACATTATCCACATACAAACCTGGTGCAACATCTATTCTTCCATCCCGAATAAACTGCAAAAAATCATCACTATTGACCATGAGCGGCTGCATCCCCAACACAAATCCAATTGAAAGCAGCACCCACGCTAACACAAAATTCATAAACACCCCGGCACAAACAATTTTGGATCTTTGCCATTTAGTTTTACAAGCAAAAGAACGCGGATCTTTGGCTGCTTTTTTATCATGTGGATCCTCTCCTAACATACGCACAAACCCACCAAAAGGAATCCAGTTAATTGAATATAAAACTCCACCGTATTTTTTACCCCAGAGGCGCGGCGGCAACCCAAAACCAAACTCTTCAACTTTTACTCCATTCCGCCGTGCCATAAAAAAATGACCCCATTCGTGCACTAAAATCAGAATAGAAAAAATTACTAGGAAAGTAACAATTGTTATAAGCAGGTGCATTTTTAAGAGGTGTAGTGAGGAAATAAACGGAAGACCGCAGTTTTTGTCTCGTGGTTAAACGGTCATCACTGCTTCTTCTTTGGACTTGGATGTGTCGGCAATTTTATTATTATAATCATCCACTTTTTCTTGCAGTCTTTTTTCTGCGCCAGAAGCTTCGTCTTCGGTGATTATTTTGTCTTGCGACATTTGTTTGAATTTAGAATGAGCAGTTTGACGAGCATTACGAATTGAAATGCGCGCGTCCTCCTCTAATTTGTGTACGATTTTTACAATTTCTTTGCGACGTTCTTCGGTAAGTGGTGGAATTGCCAGCAAAATCGCCACTCCATTATTCACCGGATTTAACCCCAAATCAGCTTGTTGAATCGCTTTTTCAACATCACGCATTACAGATTTATCCCAAGGTTGAATTTGCAAAGTTTTAGCATCTGGAACACTAATATTAGCCATGTTTTTAAGTGGCTGTTGAGCGCCATAAGCCGTTACCATAATATGCTCAACCAAACTTGGATTAGCACGACCAATTTGCAATCGCGAATACTCATCAGTCAAATGTGAAAGAGCTTTTTCAAAATCAGAAATAGCCGCCTGAATTAATGGATCCGTACTCATATTAATAAAAGTTAAAGATTAATTATGGACGCATGTCCCTACTTTCTTCCCAGCAGCTGCCGCTGCTAAGTTTCCTTTTTTCATTAAATCAAAAACCACTACTCCAAGTTCCCCTTCCCGACACAAAGTCGAAGCCGTGACGTCCATAAACGCCAGCCTTTTTTTAATAACCTCGTCAAAAGTAATGGATTTATATTTTTTAGCATTTTTATGCTTTTCAGGGTCTTTGTCATAAACACCGTCGACCTTAGTGGCCTTGAGTAATATATCGCAATCAAGTTCAAGCGCGCGGAGCGCAGCGGCCGTATCGGTTGTAAAAAACGGACGGCCTGTCCCGCCAGCGCAAATAACAACCCGACCATTTTCTAAGTGATCCAATGCCTTACGTCGAATATAAGGCTCAGCAATCTCCGCCACCGGTAGGGCGGACATAACCCGACACGAAACACCCAATCTTTCCAGCACGGCCTGCATAGCCACGCCATTCATAACCGTCGCCATCATTCCCATAAAATCAGATTCCACACGCGGAATTCCCTTGCCTTTATTATCACGATAACGCCAAATATTCCCACCCCCAATCACCATCACAACTCCCATTTTTTTGGAAATCGCTTTCACTTGTTTAGCTAATTTCTCTAATTTTACAAAATCAACTGAATCATCATTCTTGCCTTTGAGAACCTCGCCGGAAAATTTTAACATGATCCGTTTAGACTTTTTTTTCGCCATAAATTAATGAAGAATTATATAAGTTAAAATAATACCAAGTACTAAGCCTGCCATAAACATAACTGGCATGCGTTTTTCCTTACCCCGATCATGTGAATTCGCCAAATCAGTCAATAAATTACCT
>CAXCBS010000149.1:0-3470 GCA_963980845.1 uncultured Candidatus Peregrinibacteria bacterium
CGCGATCGCCCCAACCAAGCCGATCATTTAGATTATATTTTTGAAATCGCTAAAAAACTTAATAAAACCGTGGACGTCCATATTGACCAAAACAATGACCCCGACGAAAAAGACACCGAGCTTCTGGCCCGCAAAGTTATTGAACACGGCCTGCAAGGTCGCGTAAACGCTGTTCACTGCTGCTCCTTGGCTGCCCAAGAAAACGACTACATGCACGAGGTTATTAAGCTTATCAAACAAGCGGAAATGCCAGTTATTGTTTGCCCTCGATCTATGATTGATGGCGTGCAAATGCGCGACAAAACCGCTCCTGTTCACAACTCAATCGCTCCAGTTCCCGAGCTTGTAGAAGCTGGCGTAAAGGTGGCCCTTGGCGTTGATAATGTTCATGACTATTTCTGCCCGTTTATTGACGGCGATGTTTTCACAGAATTACTTTTCTTAATTGAAAACTGCCGTTATTACGACGTTGAAGAATTAGTAAAGATTGCGACCACTAATGGGCGAGAGATTTTAGAAAAAGTTTAAGGGAACATTTTTTTAGACTTCAAATCCGCCACTGCCTGATCCAACGCTCTTGAGCGAATCGCAACTAAAGCCTTAAATTGAGGCATTTCTATTTTTATAGCGTCTTGCTCAATACTATCTAAGGTCCAGAGGCATTCATCGGCACGTGTAAGTGAGAGAGCTTGTTCAATACGATCCTGAAATTTTTTGCGCTCTCTTCCAAATCTTATCTCAAGACTAGTTAATTCCACTAAAGCTTCCCGCAAATCCTCGCTGTCAAAACTACTCCCTGAATGTTGAGAGCGAGCAGCCTGTATTCGCGCAGCTAAATCATCAAAACCCACAGTGATAGCTTCTTCAATCTCTTGGGTTCTTTTATTTATAGCTTGCGAGTCAGAATCTTCAGCAGTAAATTGCCCGTCGCTATAATCTCGTTAAAACGATACATCATGCTATCCACCTCTCTGGCTAAATCTCGATCAGCTCTTTGTGCCTCTGCAATGCGCTCTGGCACCCCAGCAAAATCGATTCCTATACCTAGACGATCCAGTTTTTCGCGAAACTCGCGTGTTGTTTTTTCAAAGTCTGCAGAAAGAGAAGGGAGCCAGCGTTTCGCTTTTTCAGGCTCTCCATAACGACTTTCTTTCAAGCCTTTTAAGGCTTGTTCAATAAGGGTAATTCGCCGTTCGCCTAAGTCTCGAATTTTTTGCAAAGTATTTGCTTTTGAATCCACGGCGGTTAAATCCTCTCCTTTAGACCTAAGCTCTAAGGCTTCAATTAATAAGTTTGTCTGAGCAATCAAATCACGCATAAAATCCAAGAAATCCTCATCTTTCAAATCACCTTCATAAGTCTCTCCCCATTCCATTTCAGTCCAACGTTTTTTAAACGCCACTGCTGTCTGTGGCAATCCTTTTATATCCATTTGACGCATTTTTTCTTCTCCTTTCAAAACTTGCTCATATAAATTTCTCGCCCTCATGTAAATTGGTAGCACCACTGTAGAATTTTCTGGCGAAAAAGATTGCGCCGCAGCAAGCGACCCCTCATCCATTCCTATTCGCCGATCCCCTTCTTCCAAAATCAATCGCGATAAATTCAGCATAGCCTCCGCCGCTTGATCTTCTAGGGAAGGCGCCTCCGGCCCAACATGATTGTTATACGCCCGCTGTGTCAAAAGCTCTTCCTCCATTTTTGCATAAGAAATCCAAGCCTTCATAAATTCCGCGAAAGTAGAAGATTCATCATCTCGATTAGTTGCTCTATCCAGCCCCTTTTCATTCCAGGTCGTAACAAACACTCCTGTTGCTTCATACCAACCACAAACAAGATGACTTATTTCTACCTCATCTAAGGGGATAGTCTTAAGATTTTTCAAAGACTCAGAAATTTTAATTGCCCTTGCGCTTGCTTGAGAAGGAATTAGGCTATTAACCCATTTATAACACTCTTCTTCAAAAGGTTTTTCTAGCCTATTCATAGCCCTTGTAAATGCCATGGCTAACCCTATTTGTTTTCGTGATGTAGTAGGAACATCTAACATAAAAAATAATTAAAAATTAGGGGCTTCGATAGCCCAAATTGTCTACAATGCCGTTAACTGTATCGACGTTGGCTTTGATTTGTTCTTCAAACTCTGAAACCACATCAAAAAGCTCTTGTACAAGTCGCCCCACAACGGCTGGCCTGTCCTGGGGGTCACTAGATTTACGAGCTATATCAAGCGCACGCTTAAGTTGTTGTTTTTTTGTTTCAACTCTTTCTCGTAATTTTTCTAAACGGCTTAAAGCGCTTTGGAGTGGAAGGGTGTCCTCAACTTGACGTTGAGAAGGAGCATCTAAAGCAGTCTGGATTTCAATTAAAAGCAAATTAAGTTGAGTCTCTATCTCTATTTCAAATTCCAACACTTCATCTTGGCAATTTAAATTAGGCTCTTCCTCGTCCTCAGCCACAATAACCTTTTCACCCCTCTCCCTTATCCGCAAAGCCTCTACTAAAATCCTTGTTTGTCCAATTAAATCTGAGAAAAAACTAAAATCAGGATCTCCCTCAGCATCATCCCAGAGATTTTTAAAACGAACCGCCACATGTAGAAGTCCCTTAATATCCTCCCTTTTCATGGTGTCAGTGCCACCCAGCACCCCTTCATAAAGATCTAAGCGAGTTTCATATAGTGGCAGGCTTAATCCCGCCAATTCCGGGGTAAAAAGATTAGCCGCACTCACAAACTTGGAATCCATTACAGCAGTTTCGGACGCAGGAAACGGCCCTTCTTGTTGGTCTGTTATTTCAAATGCACGACCCTTAGCCCGTCCTTTAAGAATCGTTTTTTCTCTTTGTAAGTATGTCATCCAGGTGTCTATAAAAGTTGGGAAAACACCAAGTGAACGACCTTCAACATGTTTCAAATGAAACTGATGCCAAGCATCACGAAAAGCATCCATTCTTTTTACGTTATGACACATGATATCTGTCGCCTCAATACTCTCTGGCGTAGACTCATCGACAGCAGCATTGGCCCAGCCCTCAATTTCAGTCACTTTTTCCGCTGCTTGCTCAGGAGTCAGACGATTAACTTGTTCCAAGAAAAAATCATCCGGCCAGGCAATCAAATCAGTCTGAATTTCAACAAATCGCTCTAAGCTAGTTTTCGGCGCACTTGCAGGTGTATTCATAGTTATTTACATTAAGAAACTTCCTCGTCATTGGCACGCTTTTTAAGCGCTTCAATCATTAATTTAGTACTTTGGATTAAGACTCCTAAACATCCTTCCTGACCAGAATCATCCCAGAGCTGTTTTAAGGACACAGCCACATGCGGCAAACCAATAATATCTTGTCTTTGCATGGTCTCCTCGCCTCGTTGAGCGCTTTCATAAAGATCCAGAGACCTTTCATACCGACCAACACTTAGTCGTGCGATATCAGGAATCATAGAATTGAGCGCTCTTACATCGGGCGAA
>CAXCBS010000150.1:0-3467 GCA_963980845.1 uncultured Candidatus Peregrinibacteria bacterium
GCTTAAAACTTCAGAATAATCTGAGGTGTTATCAAGAGGCGTGAGGCCTCCTTCTTCAGCTAAGTATTTAATGTCTTCAAAGCTCATTACTGAACCTTCAAGATTTTCGGGGCTAGAGGTTAGTTCCCCTACTAGAACCATGCAGCAAAAAAATCCGAGCGAGACTGCCAGGGATATTGCGATTGCTCTAATCATATATGGAAGGGTTATAAATTAATTGTAAGGGAGGTTCTTACATAATTTACCTGTATTACTGGTTAGAATCAATATTTTTTACTCAAATCGTAATTATCGGCTTCCTCAAGCCGTCCTTGGCCTGTATATAGGTTATTTAAAGCTTGGTAAGCAGGTAAAAATTCCGGGCTTAATTCAATAATTTTTAAATACGCGGCCTCAGCTTCTGCTGGAGCACCATTTGCTTCGTAAATAAGTGCTAGCGTGTAATACGACAGAAAATGGTTCTCATCTAAGGTAATGGCGTTTTGATAATACTGCGTAGCATTTTCTAATTCTCCCTGTAAATGATAGGCTCTTCCAATGCCGTAATACCAATCTGGGTTTTCTGGGCTGTATTCAATTTCATTACTATAAAACTTGATTGAATCAGACCATTCAGTGTTTCTAAGAATAATACGGCCTGTAAACAAAACTAAAATTATTAGAACAACTCCTAGAAATATTTTCTGATGTTTTTCTTGCTTAAAATAGTCATAAAAAACTGCTACCGGAATAATCCAGCCAATAATCGAAACATACAACCAGTGCTCATAATAGATTGCGTTGGTAGGAATAATTCCCATATACGGGAGCATGGCCAGCAAAAACCACCCAACTGCTAGGAAAATCTTTTTCTCCTTAAAAAACGAATAACCAGCCGCAATTAAACCGCCAATCAATATCGCGAGGCCAGCTAATCCCTGCGCAGTAAAAGGCGTGTCCACCACAAAGGTCGACTTATAAAAATAAAGGCCAATCGGACAAATAATCAAAATCAAATAATCCCATAAAACTCGCACAAAATTAATAAGACGTACAAAAACACTATTATGATAAATATCATCGGCAATTTCACCTTCTAATCCAAGGTGGAGGAATTTGAAGTTGAGAATCAAATAAAAGGCTGCCAACAGAGAAACTGCGATAATCGAGGAATAAACATGTTTTTTTTGTACCGGCTTGTAATCCCGCCAAAAATAAAGGCTTAGCAAAACCGCCAGCGGCGCAAAAACAATCATCCCTTCCTTGGAAAGGAGGGCCCCAACAAACAAAAGTAAGGCGATAGCAAGATTTTTAAGGCCAGGCTTAATATAAAAAAGCAGACCTAAAAATAAGAAAAAAGCGCCAAGTGGCTCAGGGAGTCCGGCAATATAACTAACAGATTCGGTTTGGACTGGGTGTAACAGGAATAAAAGAGAGCCAATGAAAGCCGCGATCTGCGATAATTTAATTTTTTTAAGCAGCTTAAAAACCAACAAACTGTTAATAACGTGAATCAAAAAAGAAACCAAATGAAACGGCATTTGTTTAAGCCCAAAAAAAGCATAAATCGTAGCGTTCACAAAAGTTTGGAGCGGACGGTAATGCGGGTTCCCCATCAGTTGCTGCGCCCCATCAGTAGGACTAGAAGTAAACCACTCTTTGATATAACCAAACGAGCGAATGTGTTCGTTACTGGCCACAAGAGAAATATCGTCATACAAAAACTGCCCATTAAGGACGTTAGCGTAAGCAATAAGTCCAAACGTGAAAAGAGCGGCAAATAACGTCCAGTCACTTTCTAAAAAATCATTAAGGAGGGCTTTCATGGTGGTTATTTTAACTTATATCCTTGACGAGTTAAAGAGATGAATTTATAGTTTGCCTACAATTTAGTTATCTTGAGTGGACGAGGGATCCGGCCCTATGACTTCACAGCAACCGTCAAAACGAAAAGGTGCTAACTCCGGCCCGCTATTGTGGGGAAGATAAATTTTTAATACTTCTTTCTCACTCAGCAAAAGAAGTATTTTTTAAACCCTTTGATTATGTCCTCTTACCTCTTTACTTCGGAATCCGTAACCGAAGGTCATCCAGATAAAATGGCTGACCAAATTTCAGACTCTGTGCTGGATGCAATTTTTGCCAAAGACCCAAACGGACGGGTGGCTTGTGAAACCTTAGTTAACACCGGCTTAGTGGTGGTTTCAGGTGAAATCACAACCACTTGTTATGTAGATATTCCTAAATTAGTGCGTAAAACTATTGAGGAAATTGGTTATACAGATGGGGATTATGGATTTGATCATAAGGCTTGTTCTGTTCTAACGGCGATTGATGAACAAAGCCCAGATATTGCGCTAGGAGTGGATCGCGAGGGAGCGGGCGACCAAGGAATGATGTTTGGTTTTGCTATTAATGAAACTCCTGAGTTAATGCCTCTTCCAATTACCTTGGCGCATAAATTAACTCGCCGTTTAGCTGAAGTTCGTAAAAACAGTGACCTAACTTACTTGCGCCCAGACGGCAAAAGTCAGGTTACAGTGGAGTACGAAGACGGCAAACCAAAACGAATTGATACGGTGGTTATTTCTACGCAACACGGACCAGAAGCAAGACAAGAACAGATTAAATCTGACATGATTGAGCATGTAATTAAACCAGTTTGTGGTGAATATTTGGACCACGATACAATTTTCCATGTTAATCCTACTGGCAAATTTATTATTGGAGGGCCTCCCGGAGATTGTGGCCTAACTGGACGTAAAATTATTGTAGATACCTATGGAGGCATGGGCCGACATGGCGGTGGTTGTTTTTCTGGGAAAGATCCTTCTAAGGTTGATCGCAGCGCCGCTTATGCCGCGCGCTATGTAGCCAAAAACATTGTAGCGGCTGGTCTGGCCGACAAATGTGAAGTTCAACTAGCTTATGCGATTGGCGTGGTAGAACCAGTATCAGTTTTTGTAGAAACTTTTGGGACTGGAAAAGTTAGTGAAGCAATCTTAGTTGACCTAGTAAGACGCCATTTTGACCTAACTCCACGTGGAATTATTGAATCACTTGATTTGCTTCGTCCTATTTATAAGAAAACCGCTGCCTATGGCCATTTTGGCCGCGAGGGAGATGGGTTTACTTGGGAGCGAACTGACAAGAAAGAGGCTCTAATTGCTGACGCCCATTTGTAGGATTTTTTAATCCATGTTAGCGTTCGTTATGCTCTATTTTTTATAAATTCAAAATTATGACAGACTACAAAGTTGCTGATATTAACCTGGCTGAATTTGGCCGCAAAGAAATTGAAATCGCAGAAAAAGAAATGCCTGGTTTAATGGCATTACGAAAACGTTATGGGGCGGACAAGCCGCTTAGTGGGGCTCGAATTGCGGGCTGTATTCATATGACAATTCAAACCGCGGTTTTGATTGAAACACTCATTGAGTTGGGGGCCGCGGCGCGCTGGTCAAGTTGTAATATTTCCTCAACACAAG
>CAXCBS010000151.1:0-3414 GCA_963980845.1 uncultured Candidatus Peregrinibacteria bacterium
ACCACCACACTAAAACAAGGCAAGTGGGACCGCCACTTATTTGTAGGAACTGAACTCCATGGAAAAACCCTCGCCTTACTCGGTTGCGGCCGCATTGCCCAGCATGTAGCCAAGATTGCCCAAGGTTTTCAAATGAATGTTATTGCTTTTGACCCCTTTGTTGACGAGGCTAAAATGAAAGCCCTCAATATCACCAAAACTGCCACACTCGAACAAATGCTCCAACAGGCCGACATCTTAAGCCTACACCTCCCTCACACCCCAAAAACCCATCACTTAATCGACGCAGAGGAGCTACAAGTCATGAAACCTACCGCCATTGTAATCAACTGTGCTCGCGGTGGAATCATTAATGAACAAGCGCTTCACACCGCGCTCCAAACAAATCAACTTGCCGGCGCTGGCATTGATGTTTGGGAAACTGAACCTGACACCACTAATCCACTCCAGGACCTCCCCAACGTAGTAGCAGTCCCTCATTTAGGCGCTTCAACTCACGAAGCCCAAACTCGAGTTAGTGAAATTACTGTTCAGAAAATCTTAACCTGCACTCCAGGTTGAAAAAAACTCCAAAATCCGGTATAATATTAAGAAATAAAAATCAAAACCAAAAATGTCTGTGTTTAAACAAAAATTTATATCTCTTCTAGTTGTGGTTTCGCTTGCCCTAACAGGGGTAATTTCAACAACAACTCTTACCAAGGCCGCTACCGAAGACATTACCGTTCTAACTATCGTAGTAGTCAACTCCACCCTCGATGTCATTCGAGTCAAAGCTTGGCCTGAAAAACGAGTCTCAAAACCTGGCGGAAACTTAGATGAATTACTACGCACCACATTCAAAAACCCAGATACCGGCGAACAACTTTTGCAAACTTCTTTTACCTCCGGAATTCTCGGAATCAAAGAAGGCGTGGATATTTCCAGCCTCAATTCCGGGACTTATCACATTTTGGTAAAAGGCCGTTCTCATTTAACTAAAAAACTGGCCAGCCTTAATATAACTTCCAATTCCACGGAAGTTGACCTAACTGTTAGTGAAACCGAGTATCTCCTAGCCGGTGATGTAAATGGAGCTCTTTACGGCGATGACATTGTTAACTCCATTGATTTATCTATTTTAATTAACGATTTAGACACTTTTGACTTAAGAACAGATTTAAACCGAGACACAACCGTTAACGCGCTTGATCTCGCTATTTTAATTACTAACCTCGACGTTCAAGGTGACACTTAAAAAACTCACCAGCTCAATCTTGACTCTGACCTTTGTGGCAACTCTCTTGCCACCAGTCTTCATACCTGTTGCCAAAGCAGCGGTAACTCCACCGTCATTTAGCCTGCAACCTAGTTCTGGATCTTATTATTACGCTTGCCAAACCATTGACGTTGATATTTTAGTTCACACCGATAGCACTGACTCTGATTCCGCTAATATTATTATTGGCTATGACGACACCAAAGTCTCTATCCAAGATGATGATGGTGGACTTGCTGGAATTCAAGTTACTACGGGATCCTCTTACGATAACTATGCCTCGTATACTGTTGATGAAGATGATGATGAAATTCTACTAACCGGTTATAACGTCACCGCACCTTACAACAGTGGTGCTAGTTATGGCACTCTTGGCTCTTTTACAATTAATCCAATTGCCGCTGGGACCGCTGATATGACCATTGATTTTACTCCTGGAGAAACCATTGATTCTAATATTGCCGAAGCTGTAACCAGTAACGATATCCTAAATGCTGTAGAAAGCGCTTCTTTTACACTCTTAGAAGATACAACAAATCCTTATGCAAGTGATTTAAACCCTGCTAACAGCGCCACTAATGTCGCTGTTAACAGTAATGTTGTTTTGCGATTCAAAGATGATGAGTGTGGCGCTGATATTGACACCTTGGCTGTAACCGTTGATGGAATTGTTTATCAAAAAACCGGAGACAACACTTTTAGCTATTCTGGAACCTCTAGTAATTATTTAATCACTATTAATCCGGCAGCAAATTTTGACTGGGACGAAACCATTAATGTTTCAGTTGCTGCTGATGATATTGAAGGGAATTCTTTGTCTACATCCTATAGTTTTACTACTATTCCTGACACAACTACTCCAACCGTTTCCAATCAAAACCCCGCAGCTTCATCCACCAATAAACTCAAAAACACTGATGTTCTTTTTCGAGTCTCCGACAGTCAAACTGGGGTCGACATTGACACTATCTCCGCCACAGTTGATGGGATTGTGTACACCAAAGCTGGAGACAATACTTTTTCCTACACCGGAACTACGGCTGCTTATGACATCACGGTAAACCCAGCTTCTGACTTCACCAAAGGCTCCACTATTAATGTTTCTATCGATGCTGACGATTTAGCCAACACACCAAACTCCATGAGCACGGTTAATTATTCCTTTTCACTTGATAACACTCCGCCAAGCGTATCAGGAAGAAGTCCGGCAGCTAGCGCCACTAATATTCTCAAAAACACTAATGTTGTTTTTACTATCGCCGACAGCAATACAAATGTTGATTTGAGCTCTGTTTCCGCAACTGTAGATGGCACTACCTATACTCAATCCGGAGATAATACTTTTTCATATACTGGCAGTGGTTCAAGTTATGAAATTACTATTAATCCTGCTTCTGACTTCACCAAAGCCTCTACTATTAACGTTGCTATTGACGGAGCAGACACCGAAGGCAATGCCATGAGCACGGTTAATTATTCTTTTTCACTTGATAGCACTCCTCCGGTAGTTTCTAGCCAAAGCCCAACTCCTAGTTCCACTGGAAATCTCCGGAATACTAATGTGACTTTTACCATTGCTGATGCTAATACCAATGTAGATTTAAGCACTGTTTCCGTAGATGTTGAAGGAGTGACTTACACCCAATCTGGACCTAACACTTTTTCACAAACCGGCGGACCTTCTAGCTATAACATTACTATTAATCCCGCCGCAGATTTTACTACTGGCGCCACTATTGATGTTTCAATCGATGGGTCAGATACTGAAGGCAATGTTATGACCACCGTGGAATATACTTTTGATCTCGACGACACACCTCCGGCTGTTTCTAATATATCTCCGGCTGATGAGGCCACCGACGCTGCCAAAAACACTAACATTACTTTTACCATAGCCGACACTGATTCTAATGTGGATTTAGCCACTGTCTCAGCCACCGTTGGCGCCGTAACTTACACCCAATCTGGCCCCAACACCTTCTCACAAACTGGTGGTCCGGCTAGTTATAATTTCACAATTAATCCAGACAGCGATTTTACACGTGGTGAAACAGTAAACGTTTCTATTGATGCCGATGATACGGAAGGCAACTCCATGACTACTTTTACTAGCAGTTTTGAAGTTATTGCTAACTCAATCCCAACTATCACTCTTA
>CAXCBS010000152.1:0-3414 GCA_963980845.1 uncultured Candidatus Peregrinibacteria bacterium
AAAAGTTACTGAATATTTCCCGGGTGGATATCTTGAGGTTAATTCACAATGGGAAATTAAATCTATTATTGAAAAACCAGGAAAGGGAAACGAGCCTAGCGATCTGGTAAATCTTGTTTTGCATTTACACAAAAACACCGAGGCCTTATTCCGTTATTTAGAAGAAGCCAAATCCCAAAAAGACGATTTATACGAAGTAGCTCTCGATAAAATGATTAAAAGCGGTATTAAAATGCAGGCCATTCCTTATGATGGTTACTGGCAGGCAATTAAATATCCGTGGCACATTATTGAGGTTGCTAAACACTTTTTCAGAACTAGTCCGGTGCACATTGCCAAAACCGCCCAAATCGATGAAAACGCTATTATCTCTGGCGATGTTTATATCGATGAAGGGGCTAAGATTTTTGCGGGAGCTACGATTAATGGTCCCGCCTATATTGGTAAAAATTGTGTTATTGCCACCAATGCCTTAGTCCGCGATTCTTATCTGGGAGAAGGGTGTGTGGTGGGATTTTCAACCGAGGTAGCGCGCAGCGTGCTTGGTGATGATGTTTGGACTCATTCTAACTACATCGGAGATAGTATTATTGGTAATAATGTTTCATTTGGAGCCGGTAGCGTGACCGGCAACCTTCGTTTTGATGAAGGCAATGTTCACGTTCAAGTAAAAGAAGAAAAAATGGATTCTGGAACCGCTAAACTCGGGCTTATTACCGGCGATAGTATTCGCGTGGGAGTAAACACCAGTTTTATGCCGGGTATAAAAATAGGTAGCCACTCGCTAATTGGTGCCGGCTTAGTTATTAATCAAGATATTCCAGAAAAAAGTTTTGCTACTGGCAAAATTGAGCTCACTGTAAAACCCAACAAAATGGGGGATTTACCCTCTCGAGATGAACTAAAAGAAAAACTATGACCCCTTTAGTTTCGATCATAATCGTGAACTACAATCACAAATATTTCCCCAAAATGTGTGTGGAAGCTATTGAACGTTCTGAGACAGATTTTGATTATGAAATAATTGTAGTGGATAACGGATCTATTGACGAAAGCATTCACAAACTCCGCGAATTAAAAAAAGAGGGCCGCATTAAATTAATCGAATCTCCCAAAAACATTGGTTACGGACAAGCAAATAATTTGGGAGTAAAACATGCTAAGGGAGAGTTTATTGTGATTTCTAATCCTGATATTTTTGTGAAAGAAAACACCATGCAAAAAATGGTGAATCATTTAAAAAAACACCGCGATACTGGTTTGCTCGGACCACGCCTCCGCTATTACAACGGTGAAGTGCAGGAGTCTTGTCGTCGGCATATGACTTTTTTCGATCTTATTATCAAACGTACTTGTCTCAAAAAAATCCCTCACTACAAAAAAAGACTCAACAGATATTTAATGCACGACTATAACCACGACGATATTCAACAAGTGGAACTTATTACCGGCGCATATTTTATGATGCGCAAGGAGGTCTACCAAGAAGTTCATGGTTTTGATCCCCTCTATTTTCTGTTTATGGAGGATTACGATCTTTGTCTTAAGCTTTATCAAAAAGGCTACAAAGTTATTTATTTCCCATCTGTTGAAGCCGAACATTATCATAAACGTCTTTCCAGTGGCAGCACTCTGAGGCTACTTGGACGACGCGTTTTTTGGATTCACGTTTGGAGCGCTTTTAAATATTTTTGGAAATGGCGCAAATTAAAAATCTCAATTTAACCTTATAAAAATGTCTAAAAAATCTTTAGTTTTTGTTTTAACAGCTGTCATCGTTTTCAGCGGTTGTATTTCTAGCCAAGTTAAACAGGGCGATCATTACACCATGACAACTTACGTCCCGGACCCTACTTTCAATGAAGTTGAAATGCAAACCTATAACCCTGAAAGTGAGTTTTTTAGTTTTTTATATGACACTCATGTTTGGACTATTGAAGAATGGGAAGATGCTCCAGGACATGTTGCTCTTCTTAATAAAAAATACGTTGATAAAACCTGTTATTTACTACCTGGCTCCATTGGGCATAATGTTTCTCCCGGCCAAGAATTAGTGCCAGGAGTTTTGCTTACCTCCAATGGAAAAGCCGAAACTCTAGACATTTATAATGCCGCGGGTACGCGATTACGTCATATTGTTGCTTACAAACACAACGACATACCCTATTTATTTGAATTAAAACTCCCAGCCAGTGAATGGGAAGAATGTTATCAGGACGGGCAATTAGTAAATGCTTCTTTTCTAATTGAGGAAGATGAAGTTGAGGAAGATGAAGAAGCCCCTCAAGAAGAGGAAGGATCTGAATCTAGCGAAGAGTAAAAACCACATAACTCTTCGGCTGTTTCAGGGAAAACAACGGCAAACTGGGCGCAAACCCCAGCCAGATTTTCAGTATCGCCTTGCAAGTAATAAGCTCGTACTAAATTAGCCCAGGCTTCAACAAAATAGTTATCGAGATTTACGGTAATTGCCCATTCTTGAATTGCGGTCTCAAGGTCTTCTTTTTCTGCGGCCACAATTCCATAAGCATTATGTAACCGTGCTGATTCTGGGCTGTAAATTAATTCATGTACATAAAAAGCCTCAGCCGTAGCCCAGTCATTATTACGTTCAATTACCCGCACTCCAAACAGTATGAGCATGGCGATAAGTAAGCCGGCCATGATTTTTTTATTACGTCCCTTACTCATAAAATCAAACATTGCCGCCACCAGCACCGCCACCCCAATCAAAGGCAAATAAAGCCAGTGTTCAAAAATAGTGGCATTAGTTGGAATAATTCCCATATAAGGGACCATGGCAACAAAAAACCAGCCAATTGCAAAAAACAAAATCCGTTTGCGACCCCACGATAACCCGGCCAAAACCAGTGATCCAATCAAACCCAGTCCAGCCAAAATGCCTTTCACACTTAACAAACTTGAGTAAATCACAAATTCACGATCAAAATGCAAATGAACAGGATAAATAACAAGTACTGCATAATCCCACAGCATTCTCACAAACGTAATCAGCCTCGTAAATAAAGGGTCTATATAACCATCGTTTAGTTTTTCAGCTGGGAAAACAACCAATCTCAGCACTAAATAAGTAATGCCTATCGCTACCAAAATTGGCAAGTAAGGCTGACGCGTAAATGGTTTTTTAGAATAAAAATGATAGAGAAAAATCAGCGGCAAAAATACAATCATTGATTCCTTAGAAAACAAAGCCAACACAAACATCAGAATAACTAGAGAGCCTTTTTTAATCTGTTCTCTGCGGGTTTTCTCTGTGAGTAGGGCTGCATACAAAAGTAGTCCCAAAAGCACCCACAGTGTACCCAGTGGCTCAGGCAAGCCCGCAGCATAACTTACAGACTCTGTTTGTACTGGATGAAGCAGAAAAACAGCCGCTCCAAACAAACTTCCACC
>CAXCBS010000153.1:0-3389 GCA_963980845.1 uncultured Candidatus Peregrinibacteria bacterium
TTCCATCAAACTATCTGCTACTTGAGAGGTTAATCTCTCCTGATTCTGCAGTCTTCTTGCAAAAATTTCTAAAATTCGCGGCATCTTAGAAACTCCAATAATTTTGTCATTTGGAATATAGCCAATGTGTGCTTTTCCAAAAAACGGAATCATATGATGTTCACAAAAACTATAAAACTCAATATCGCGCGCAATTACCATTTCGTCATAACCTTCATTATCAAAAACCGTTACCACATCAGCTGGATCTTTATCATACCCAGAAAATAATTTGTCATACGAGCGTGCCACCCGCGCTGGGGTGTCAATCAATCCTTCACGTTTTGGGTCTTCCCCAATCGCGCGCAAAATTGCCTCAATATTTTTTTCAATTTCCATAGGATCTAAATTTTGCCAGCCTAAAGCCGTTTAGTCCACCATTTCTTTAGTGGCGGCAAAGACAGTGTAGATAACAGATAGCCCAGCATAGGAACAAAAGCCCCAAGCCATGCATTTTCCAGTTTTACAACCCACATAAACAAAAATGCGAGGCCATAAGTAAACACTAAAATCACCACCCGACGAAACCAGCTTATCTCCCAAGCTTTAGCAGCCTCTACTCGTTGGTTACGGTCTTCAAGCGCCTTGATACGTTTTTCAAGATTCATTTACACATTTTAGGAAATAAGAGTGAATAATTATATCATCGGTTAGCTCTGGGTGAAAGGTTGTAATCATTAAATTTTTCTCGCGCGCCATTACAATTTCGCCTTCATGTCGTGCCAAAACTTCAACCCCTTTCCCAATAGATGCAATTTTTGGAGCCCGAATAAATATTGCTGGTACTTTTTCTCCTTCAAACGCTAATTCCGTCTCAAAACTGTCCAGTTGCCGCCCATAAGCATTTCTTTCCACTGTAATATCCATTAAATTCCAAATATCTGCAGTTTGAGCTCCAACTAATTCTTTCGCTATCAAAATCGCTCCAGCGCATGTTCCCCACACCGCCATTCCTTCACTCGCTCGTTGCTTGACCGCCTTATCAACGCCATACATCTTGGCTAGTTTGCCAATGGTAGTGCTTTCGCCTCCTGGAATAATTAACCCGTCCAGTAAGGACACAGCCTCAGCCGTTTTAGCTGAAACTATTTCAAAGCGCCCGTTCGCCGCTTGCCGCAGCGCCTCTAAATGTTCGATGCAATCTCCTTGAATTGTTAGTACTCCAATTTTTTTCATCGAGTCGCATTATAGCACCCCAGCACGAAATCGCCGATGTTCGCATCGACGAGGAGGGAGTATTCGTGTGGAGTCGGACAAGCCCAGGGAGGGGGTGTCATCTGTTATTTTTTGGGAGGTTGGGAGGGGTGCTCAGAGAGGGGGTATTTGGGGATTATTTAAGAAATAGAAGGCGTCTGCTTTTTGGCCCGAGGGGAGAGTTTGGAGGTTCTCCGGGCAGTGCGAGACGCCTTCTTCGGAAGGCAAATCGGGGCAATCATGGAGCCAATACTGGCACCACCCACGTCTTCGATCGTGGGAATCGCAATCGACACAACTTTTCCATGTTTAGCTAGCATTTTAATCTGTTCCATATCTAGGGATGAATAGGCCCGTTCTGACATAAAGGTTACTTTTTCACCTTGCTGATTGCGAAGTTGAATGATGTTTCCAGCAAAACTTTTCATTTGTTCCATGGAAATCGTAATAACATCTCGTCCGGTCTCAGCCAGTCGTTTTAAAACCATATTTTTACTCTGCATAGTTGAAAATGCTTCAAAGCAAACTATGGCAAAATCTTTAGCAATCGACATCACAGTATTAGTATGATGAAGTGGTAATCCGTTTTCATCATGAGCCTGCAAAATCACAATTTTATAATCTAAGTGTTGAGAAAATCTACCCACTGCTTCTAGAGTTGTGCGTGGGGAAAGAACTGCGTAAGCTACCCTGTTAATTCGGTCTAAAACTAAGCTTCCACAGCCTTCTAAGTATTCACCTTCATTTTCTAGCGGAGCTAAATCAGCAATTTTTGAGACCTTAAAACCTTCTTCAATTGATAGTTTTTCTAATACATCACGGCGACGTTCTAGTCTTCGATTTTCAGCCATCATGGGATAAAGAAGAACAACTCCCTTGTGTTGATGATGTGCTGAGAACCAGGTTGGGAACATAGAGTCCGGAGTATGCGGAGAGGGTAAATCATCTACCACTGCCACATTGATCCCATAGGAGCGAATCGTTTCTACCACGTCATCAAATTCAATCAAAGCCTTCTTATGTGGAGTTTCAACATTAATTTTTACAAAAGAATTAGTTTCTGCAGTTTGCTCATTCCACCCAAAACATGACGGACGAATCATCAAAACATCAGTAGGTGGGAAAAAGTCAGAAATGTTTTTGGGGACAGGGGACATAGTATTCATTAGTTGTTTAAATGGTAGAAGATAATAACCTTACTGACAAGATTTTCAAGCCGTAAAGACAAAATTATTATATTAGCTCAAAAGCCAAACCTGTAAAATGCTTAAAATAAGTGACAACAATATTTGTTGTCAGTAGATCGAGTTATTTGACTTTACAAAAAAAAGGATTAAAATACTCTCCTTTTCTTAAAATCATATGGCTCAAGGGAAAAAACCACAACCAGGAGAACTATTAAGAGACTATCTTGAAAAAAGAGATTTGCCAGCACTTCCGGCTGGGCCTATGACAAAAATTTCTTTTCCTGAGCCCTGCGAGGTAATAGACGCCATAAAAGCTGGGGATCCCTGGATAGGCATCGGAGTTGATTCTCGTGCTCGCGTTGGGGCCAGAGCTCGCGACGCCGAGCATGCCATGGATTATTTGAATAGGTTTTTTGGAGGAAATGCGCAAACACCACTCTTTATAATTGCTGATGAAACTTTGGTCCACAATATTTATGCTCGTTTATGGCGAAATGAAGAAAATTGGCGACACACTGATAAGCGCACCGACAAAGAATTAAAAATTGAAGCCCAAAGGCAAGCTCGCATAGCAGCCGTTACTTTAAAAGCTTATTTAGAAGCTTTGCAGATTATTGACGATGAAAATAGCGCAGATGATTCTGCTCAAACCCCGATTTATTTAACCAGTGAGATATCAGCCGGTCGTCCAGAGTTAGACGATCTTTTTGAAAAAGTTCAAGGCCTCACTCGAGAAGACCCTGCCCTTCAAGAAATGATGTGGCGTTGCGTCCCTCCGATTATGAGAAAAGGTGTCTCTAAAAAGGTTACCCAAGATACAACCTTTGCCGAAATAATAGATTTAAGTAGTGGGATTGCCACTGAAAATAATCGAGCCGATGACAAAGCCTGGAATCTTGTTGCTTACGCTGAGCACGAAGTAGCCATGATTCTTTTAGGAGGCCTTAAAATTGGGATCAAAACTCCCGA
>CAXCBS010000154.1:0-3377 GCA_963980845.1 uncultured Candidatus Peregrinibacteria bacterium
GAGTATATCCCCCTCCTCCCGCTGGTGGCGGTGGCGGTGGTGGTGGCGGAGTTGGTACTCCTCCTCCACCCGCAGGTGGTGGAACCGGAGTTCCTTGATTTTGTTGATCATCTTGTGGCTGTGCGCCACCTGGATTTGTTGGGTCAGTCATTAAAAAATTCTTTAAATAATTCAGGTTACAGAAAACACTATTTATCAGTTTTAGTCAATAAAACTTCCCTAAAAGCACTCTCTAATAAAGCCCTTACTTGAGTGCTAGTTTCTTGAACCAAAGTCTCTCGAACAGCTAAAATTCGCGGATCTATTGGGTCAAAACTAATATCAATTTTACCTCTAGCGGCCTCTAAGCTTTGTAAGCCGGCTTCTGCTTTTGCTACTAATTCCTGTTGGACGACACTATCTAATTCTTTTATTATTCTAACTAGTTCTGGCTTAATATCTCCTTCGATTATAGCTTGGTATTTTGCCCTATCATCCTCCCCAACTTCAGGTTTTACATAAAGGCAAAGGGCCCCATCACCAAAAGCTACATATGGTGAATCAATGTTACAGTTCTCCCTTACATTAACGTCTCTACCAACCAGAGTTGCGAGCAGTGTCATAATCCTCATCGTATTACGATTATATTTTCCATACCACTCCTCTAAATCTTCTTTAATTCTTAATTCAGATTCTTCCCTAAAACGAATTACCATTGGGTCATTAGCATCAATTATGGGAGTTCCCTCCCTAGCGCTTGGATCTTCAGGCATAGTAAATTGTGTTAATGTTAACACTTTAATTAAAGCATGTTTTTACTTTTTTGTAAAGTGCTTTTAATTATCCGTGGGCCAACTCTATTTTCTCATTCCTGGAGAGTTGCTTAATTCGATACTCTTCCTTGGAGGCAGCTGCCCTATCTCCTATTTTGCAGGAATAAATCAGCTTAACCGGACCTCTCCCCTTGGTATATTTGGCTCCTTTTAACGAAGTGTTATGCTCATCTAGCCGCCTTTCAACATCGGTTGTAATTCCGGTATAAAGCGTCTCATCTGAACATTCAATAATGTATACATGCCACATAAAAAAATTTAACAGAAGAAAAAATAGTCGACCATTGGTTTTAGAAATTTTTGTTCAAGCTGATCTTGAATCTGCGCTTGGTCATCTGGGCCAGCCACTACAATAATTATTTGCGGATTCTCATAAGATTTGATCGAAGAAATATCCTCCAAAGTGCAACCACTAATCCTTTGCCCAATTTTTTGCGGATTATTGCACACCCAACCAAATGGCTGCTCAAGGTTTGAAAGTTTTTGAGCGATAACTTTACCTTTACGCCCCGCCCCCCAAATAACTAGCGGCCTTTTTTTGTCACGATTAAGTTTCAAAAAATAATGCAGTTTAAGATCTAAAAACAGATTATCCTTATAATTTGTACAAATTCGTGAGGTTCGAGAAGAATAATCTCTCCAACGATGCAAAACCTGGTTTGAAGGAAGGCATTTCAACCCTCTCTCATAAAACCGAAACGCCAAATCATAATCTTCTGGATACTTATTTGATTTAAAAGCACCGCAATTGTCTAAATCCTCTCTAAAAACCATCCAACACGGCGATGGGACTACGCACTCCTTATAGATTTCATCAAAACTGGCTCCTTTTTCTATAAGACCATTTAACCATTTTTCATAATTTTCATAACCTCTCCCTAAGGGCTCGGCGGCAAAATACTCTACCAGACCTAATGCAAGGCTCCCTGGTCCAGCTGAGCTCAAGTTCTGGCTCAAAATCGCAAGTTTATCTGGCGGCATAAGGTCATCTGAATCCATTCTCGTAATTAACTCGCCCTTACTTTTGGAATATGCCAATCGCAAAGCGGGAATAATTCCCTCCCCATCATTATCAAAAACTTGTATCCGCGGGTCTCGATTCGCAAAATCTGCCAAAATCTGACTACTTTTATCGGTTGAATGATCATTTATTGCAATTAACTCCCAATTTGGCTCGGTTTGATCAAGAATAGACTGCAAACAGTCTGCTAAAAACGCCTCTGTGTTTTTAACCGGCATCAAAATGCTTACTAATGGGTTCATGAATTTAATATAACACTAAAGCACCTCATAAGCCCCAATATCACACTTAACGTCGCGGGTATAACCACGTTGATCCACGGTAACGGCCGTCCCTCCAATATCCGTACAAAATCCCGCATCAATAGCCGGAGAGGAATTGGCGAGAATAAAGCGATGTTCAAGCAAGGCGACTGTGTCTGTTGATCCACCATTATTTTGTAAACCAGCACTATGCAGTTTAGCTGGTGTATCTGGATGATCCCCAATACCCGAAAACCTACAGGTGTTTATGTCTTCTAGGTTGTAACCTTGAGATGTAATTGTTCCTACACAATTGTTTCTTAGTAGGGCCCCATTAAGGTTCTCGGCCACGATTGAATTTTTCAAATTAGTACTGGCCCCAGAGTCACTATAAATTCCACCACCATCTGTCCAAGCAAAGTTTTTAGTTATTGTGGCAAAAGAAATATTTAAGTCATCTTCGTTATAAATAGCTCCGCCATAGGTGTCTGGATCGGTAGTTTTGTTTTCGTAAAAAGTGGCATTCAAAACCTCTAACTCACTTGTGTTATGAATCGCTCCACCTGAGCTAATACTCTCGTTATAGGCAAGTAGTGACTCCTCAATCGAAGCTAACCCACTATTGAAGAGCGCTCCGCCTCCTTGATTAGTGGCGGCAGAAGTAACAGTGTTGTAATCAAAAGTTGAGGCTTCAATACTAAGGTCCCCATCGTAATCATTATGAATCGCTCCTCCACCATCTTTGGCGTCGTTATACCCAAAAGAAGAATCACTAATAGTCATTTCGGAATTATTGTAAAGAGCTCCACCAGATGTATTTACACTATTGTGAGCGAACGTACTATCTAAAATAGTTATGGTGAGAATTTCTCCCGCGGCATGAAAGCCATTGTAGCCACCTCCCCCGTTTTGTTCGGCATGATTGTATGTGACATTGGAATTATCGATAGTGATGGATGAAGTGTCATCGTCATTATGAAAAGCTCCGCCATCATCAATGGCTATGTTTTTTGTTAAAGTACTATCTGTTATCTCAACTCCTCCACCATATAAATTCCTAATACCTCCACCATCGTTGCCACTTTCATTCCCCGCAATCATGGAATTATCGATGACTATCCCGCCGCCGTAATTTTCTATCCCGCCGCCATTTTCGCGAGCAAGGTTCCCAGACAAAATAGAATTTAAAAGAAAAATATAACCATCGTTAGTATTGTAAATACCACCGCCTCCTTCTTTTCTTGATTCATTTTCAATTATTTCAACTGCGTCAATTTCGATAGTTCCTTCCTCATTATGAAT
>CAXCBS010000155.1:0-3333 GCA_963980845.1 uncultured Candidatus Peregrinibacteria bacterium
CCTTCAACGCGAGGTTCAGATTAATGTTGATGCCGCCAGGCTTGCTCTGTATGGCGTTACCCTTGATCAAATTGCCGGTGTTCTGCGCTCGGAAAACATTAATTTTCCGGTGGGAGATCTTTCCATTAATAACCAAAACTATCTACTCCGCGTTCTGGGGGAATTTGAGTCTGTTAGTGACATTCAAAACCTTATAATTACCTACTCTGAGGAGGGCGTTCCTATTTATTTGCGCTACCTAGCTACTATTGAGGATACTAATCGTGACATGAACTCCTACGCTCGTGTGAGCCGTATTACCGAAGATGGTTCTTGGGAAGAGTTTACTTCGGTGGGGCTTTCTATTGTTAAGCGTCAGGGAGATAATATTATTAAAGTTGGTGAAGAGATTCACGCTAAAATTGCTGAATTACAAGATTCGGGAGAACTGGGGGATTCGGAATTAGTAGTGATTTGGGATGGTGTGGCCGAAGCTGAAAAAGAGATTAACAACCTGATGCGTAATGTGGGAATTAGTATTTTGATTGTGTGTGTGGTGTTGGTTATGTTTCTTGGGCTTCAAGCCGCGCTGATTTCCTCAATGGTTATTCCGCTATCACTTGGAATTGCTTTTGGGATGCTGATTTTTGCTGAAATGAGTATTAATGGACTGACTTTGTTTGCCTTGATTTTAGCGCTTGGGATGTTGGTGGATAATGGAATTGTTATGGTGGAAAATATTTATCGCATGATCCAGGCTCAAGGGGGAACTGGTCGTCGCAAAGCTGCTCTTTTGGCCGCTAATGAAATTGGTATTCCACTTATTTCAGCTGTGCTTACTACGATTTCTGCTTTTGTGCCCATGCTATTTATGAGAGGGATTATGGGGGAGTACATCCGTGTTATCCCTACAATGGTAGTGTTTGCCCTAACCGGAGCGTTATTTGTGGGAATTGTTTTAGTGCCGTGTTTTGCCTCTAGATTTATTCCTAAGCAAACCGAAGAAACAGCCCGAAAAGTACGCCGCATTAGGTTTGCTAAACTGCGTGAAAAATATCGCAATGCGCTTAGTCGGTTACTAGAAAGCAAACGACTCCGCAGGCGTGTTTTGGGCCTTTTAACTCTAACTTTTATTGGTTCAATGGCCTTGCCAGTTATGGGAGTGATTTCCGTGGAAATGTTCCCATCAGCTGATAGTTCGTGGATTACTATTAATGTTACTTTGCCGCAGGGTACTGAAATTGAAAAAACCAATGAAGCCGCCATGGTCCTCGAAGATCATATTAGGTCTATTGATGGAGTTAAGCATTTCATGGCTTTAGCCGGTGCTCAGGGCGCTTCGGAGTTTGATTTTAACCTGTCTAGTTCTAGTGTTGAAAACGCGCTTTATTTCTCGGTTATGTTGTTTGATATAGATGAGAGGGAACTTCGTAGTGATGAAATAATGCAGCAAATGCGCGATATAGAGGCTCCGGAATTAGTGGGAGCCACGCTTACATTTGTCCTGTTTGAAGAGGGTCCACCATCAGATGATCCAATTGTTTTTAAGGTGTTTGGTGAAGATAATTCTAATCTTCAATCCATGGCCAAGGAGTTAGCCGAGGTCTTGCGTAGCGTTGAGGGGACAGTTGAAGTAGACGATGGATTACAAGAATCTATTCAAGAATATCAAATTAAATTTGATCGTAATCAAATGCAAACGCTTGGACTGAGCACGGCCTCAGTGGCCGGGTTTTTGCGTAATGCACAGAGCGGCACTGACGTGGGCGTTTTCCGTGAAAATGGCGAGGAAGTGGATATTATTATGCGTCTTAACGAGGATGATCGTGACAGCCTAGAAGATCTTGAGCAATTGCAAATTATGACCATGATGGGTCCGGTGCCGTTAAGCACTTTTATTGAGGCCGATCTGTCTGGGAGCTTAAGTTCGATTAATCACGATGAATTAGAAAAAACAATTACCTTGCGTAGCCAACTCCTGCCTGGTTATAACGCTGGTCGCGTTTTAGTTGAATTTCAACAAAAACTTGAAACTTATGATTTCCCAGAGGGTTACGGAGTTTCATTTGGTGGAGAAGACGAAGAAATTAAAGAGTCGTTTACTGATTTGTTTTACGCTCTCTGGATAGCGGTTGTACTGATTTATCTTATTTTAATTGCTCAGTTTAATTCCTATGCCCAACCATTTATTATTCTATCAACCATGCCTTTGGCCTTAATTGGTGTTTTTGGAGGACTGCTTGTGATGGACATGAGCCTTAACTTTCCAGGATTTATTGGGGTTGTGGCTTTGGTTGGAATTGTAGTGAATAACGCAATTTTAATTATTGACGCCATCAACAAACAACGGCAAGATGGACTCGAAATAAAACTAGCCATACTTGAAGGTGCTAGCCGCCGTTTCCGGCCAGTTGTGCTTACAACTCTTACAACGGTGCTCGCTATTATCCCAACCACTCTTACCGATGAAATGTGGGGAAGCCTCGGCGTCTCCATTATCTACGGTTTAAGTTTTTCCACCCTGCTTACCCTGCTCATCATCCCGATTCTATATTATATGCTAGAAAGCAGATATGACGCCCGAAAAATCAACTAAAACGCCCAAACTAAAAAATGTAATGCCCAAACAGCAGCCCTGTCCAGCAGCTGTTTATGGAATGTTAAAAGGGGTCAGAAGAAGGCTGGGCCTTGATGAGTGGGAAGACGGAATTGTTTCAGGTAAAAGCCCAGAGCGTGAAATAACTGTGGGGCAGTGGCACTTGATCCATATGGCTTGGCGTACAGCCAATATTTCAGCCCAAGCGAGGACAAGGTTCGCCCAGAACCAAATGCCTCAAGCTTCTGTACCCAAACCCTTTACTCCTAGTAGTGGTAAGGCAGATATCCCCTTTGACCACGCAGCTATGCAAGCCGCTTTAGAAAACCTGGGTATTTTTGAAGAGTCAGAGGATTATTAAACTCACATAAGTGTGGTAAAATTGCTGCGACCTAGTAGTAACACACTTTCAAATGCTAAAAACTATCAATGAAAAAGATCGGGTCACTTTTGTTTATTCCGAAAAAATGATGCCTACCATTATTGCCTCAGTTGGTGTTTTGGGCTTAGGTGCCGGGATTTCTGTGATTGGAACAGTGACGCTTTATACACTTCTTGCTCTTTTACTTGGCCCTTCCGTCGCTTTTTTGGCAGCTTACGTCATGTTCAAACAAAAACAGATCCTACTTATCGATGGCTCTCGCGATACGGTTGAAGAGCATCTTGGTAAAAAAAGAATTGTTTTTAAATTTTCCGAAATTGAATACGCTGATGTTGAGCGAGTTAGAGAAGATGAAGAACATCAAGCCGAACCTGTG
>CAXCBS010000156.1:0-3327 GCA_963980845.1 uncultured Candidatus Peregrinibacteria bacterium
CCGATCTCAAATCATGATCAAAAGTTACCCTAAAATTGCGGTCAAATTTAGAATAAAACGCTTTTCGTCGATAATTCACAATCACTGATGGTCGCATCTGATGAGCAGTTTCTTCCCACAAAAATTCGTTTATAAAATTTTGGTCTACATCTTTTAGTTTTTGCAGAGCAAAAGGGTCATCAAAATACTGCGGCATCACTGACCCTGGAATAATAGCTCGGTCTTTCAAAATCACTTCTCCACTACGCCGCTTAAGCTCAAAAAACATTTTTTCATTTGGCCCCCAATCTTTCTTATAAGTTCTAATACGCACCTTTTTCCGATTCATTAAACCATCAACTTTCTCGTGATAAGATTTAAGATCAGGCGAATCTAAATACATTGAAGTTACTTCATAGCCATCCTCATCCTTCATATAAGGATCAAAATCCATATAGTTAAGCATCTGCGGAATCATGCGATACGCTGCCTTACGAGGCAAATGATACTTAAATTCAAATCTTCTAAAATGTAGGCTTTCTTTTTTCTTTATCATAATTAATTAGGAACAATATCGCTGTTATTTATACTAGAAAACTCATCAACAAACAAAAGCTCTTCGTAGTTATTAATGTCCACATTTTCCACAAACAAACTTGCCGGCGGATAAGCATCTTTCTTAATAAAACTCATCAGAGCCACCCATCTAACCTCATCAACTTTACTATCACTCAACGTGGCTACTGAGCCATCTTTCGAAGCAATAACTGTATTCACATCCTCCATATACACATTATCTGCCTTCAAATCAGACATCTCTCCAACCGAAATACCCTTATCTCCTACACCAATAATACTAACGTCTGTTACATAAATCTCTGATCCACTCACATCAATCGCATCTCCACCAATATTTGTAAATGTAGAAGAACGAATTTCGCCCTTCCCAAAATCAACATCAATTGAATCAGACAAAGTATCCTCAAACACACAATCCACTACTTCAAATTCTGACCTAAAAATATTCAAAGAATCCTCAATTTGATTATCATAAAAATGAACATTAGTAAGCGTTACTGGACTCTCATAAAAAGTCACAGCCCCAGTTAAGCGCCAGTCATCCAAATCAGTATAATCTACACCTGTTACATCCAAATACTGCACTATAGATTGCCCTTTGGCATCAAGCACTGCCACTCCTAACCATGGATTAGCATGTGATTGATTAACAAATTCCACACGATTCTCCTCCTCACCTAAAATTGTTAGTGTTCCTTCACGTAATACTAATCGAGTAAAGGGATGAAAGCTTAATTTAACACCAGCTGGAACCTCAAGCGAGTAACCAATTGGAAGAATCACATTATCCTTCACCTCAAAATCACCAACTTTAACCCGCAGAACATTTTTCTCTTTTATTTCCAAGAAATCATGTTGCGCCAACACATCTTCTATTTCAACCTGGGTCAACAAAAACTCTGTTTCCGGTGGAGCTGAAATATCAACTTCAAAAACTGACCATTCATCCTGCCCTTCAAATCGCGCCTCATACTCATAAGCTTCCTCCAAAACATCAATTTCCGGCACCAGTAAATGGAACAACTGCTCATACCTTAAATTATCCTCAATCATAATTTCATCACTAGAAACCAACTCCCGATCATCATCGTCATTCATTACATAAACACTACGAACATAAGTCGGACGGTCAATATAATTACGGAACTCAATATAAGCGCCTTCCTCTTCAGAAACCATGTACTCAGCAGTCATAAACTCTACCAGCACTGGATCTTCAATAAGCTCTCTAGCCTGCATATAATCAGGAAAATAAGGCTCTGCCTTCTCAGCCTGCAATAAATCCTCTTTTAATATTTTTAGATACTCCAGCATATTCGCTTTCTCTAGTGGATTTTGATAAAAATCAAACCCCTCCATAGCCTCATTTATCGCATTTTCCCAACCTCTAATTTTTTCACTCAAAGTTTCGTCTTCAAGCCCCTGAATTAAATCATCAATCTCTTGTAAATAATTCTCCCAGAACTCATCAGATCCATGTGCCAAATACAAATCAGGAAAAGTTATGGCTCTATTCATGGTGTCATTATCAAAAGCTACCGGCTCAAACAGACGCGTTAAAGGATTATAATAAAAACGAATATTTGTGTAATACATGCCATGTCCACCGTGATACATATTAAGAATTGACACATACTTTGCCATCAACTCCATGTCAAAAACTTCCTCAGACTTAAGCAAACCGCGTTTATAGGCTTTTAATTTACCCATTGCCTGTTCCCATTGCTGTTGCAAAGCCGGATCCTCTAAAACATCACCCTGCCCAAACACCTTAAACAACATAAAATAAGGATGTCCCTCGTATTTGAAAAACGGCGGATGGTTTTCAAATTCTGGCAAACTACAAGGCGCATCCAACCAATTATAATTTTCAGTAAAAACAGTCTCTATACCCGCTCTCGTAATCGCATCATGATGACTCCACACACAATCCTCATCAAGTTTAAATATCAATCCTGCACGTCGCTCTTGCGCCTCAATTACTTCCACATTAAAATGCTCTTCAAAAATAACAATTCCATACTCCAAATCATTTACCGTAAGATCTGCATAATAAAGACGAGGTGCCAAAATACCGGCATCCCGCATATGTTCCAATAAAACAATCTCCCCCTCCCCACGAGACTCAACTTTTTGCAAAGAAAACTCACGTATCCCAAATATCGTTCCTTCGTTTTTATCTAATTCCACTCGGTAAGACCAAAACTCATCATCAAAATGATCATCCAAATCCCCTTTCAAACGAACCGAAACATCATATTTATACTCTCCATCCACTATCAACTTAGCATCTACCTCCGAATCATCATCTTTAATCAAAACACTTGTCTCCAAAGCTTTTTCTCTCTGCTCCTCTAATTTCTCAAAATCCTTAGGCTTAATAAAAAGCTCAAAACTATGCGGTGGCTCCGAAATATCAGTACTATACATTTCATCTGCCCAAGTAGTTTCAACTATTTCATCCTTAAATAAATACGTGCCCGCATTGCTCAGAATAAAGACAACTATCAGGATTAAAGCCGTCTGCAAGCCAAAGCGCCAAAATATGGTAGAAGTTTGCTCTTTCATTGAGATAAACTTTAAATAAATAACGGCAATAAGACAAGGGTCCTAAACCCGTAATCTGTTTACATATAAACAATAAATTGTACCTATTAGTCCTTCTTAGCAACCGGTTTTTTAGCCGCTGGCTTTTTGGCAGCCGGTTTTTTAGCCGCTGGCTTTGCGGCAGCAGCTACAGCTGGTTCTTTCTTGGCAGCGCCAGACAAC
>CAXCBS010000157.1:0-3296 GCA_963980845.1 uncultured Candidatus Peregrinibacteria bacterium
CAAAATACTATGTTGATTACTCCTGAATTTGGGTCTTTTGTGTTTTTGGCAGAAGTAATTACTGATCTGAAATTAGAACCAACTAAACCTGATTTGCCTCCGCTTTGTGGGGGATGCTTAGTGTGTGTGAGCGTGTGTCCGACCGGAGCACTCTTAGGGCCAAAAGAGCTGGATGCGCGGCGGTGTATTTCGTATTTAACAATTGAGCACCGGGGTTCGATTCCAGAAAAATTACGACCGCTAATTGGAGATCGACTCTATGGTTGTGATGCTTGTCAGGAAATTTGCCCACAAAATATGGCGGCAATTAAAATAGCGCAACTTGAACCGTTTTTGAAACCGATCGGAGGAGATTTTCAGGTTTTAGAAGAAATTTTGCAATTAGACGAAGAAAGTTTTGCTGAAAAATTTGCCGGATCGCCAATAAAACGCACCCGGCGTGAGGGGTTGGTTCGGAACGCTTGTGTGGTGGCAGCTAACGTGGGAGCAACTGAGCTTCTGCCAATCTTGCGAGATTTAGCAAAAAATGATTCCAGCGAACTGGTGCGAGAGCACGCCGAGTGGGCGGTACAACAACTTACTTAGCTCTTAACAACATGTAGATGCGCTCCTTGTTGTTTTTTTCGATCACCTTCTGAATCTTCTTCAACATTTACAGAGACTGCTCTCTGAGATCTTCTGGCTATTAGTTTCCCAATTTCATCAATGCTAAGATGTTCTATTTCGCGCGCTGCGTTACGTTGTAATTGTTCTTGAGCTTGGGCTGCTCCAAGAATTTGAGTTGGATTATCGGGACGATGAACAGCCCTTAAAACCCTATCCAAAATATGCGTCCAAGCACGATCCCACACTGCTACTGGATCTTCATCTTGAAGAGCAGGGATTTCTTGGCGTAATTTATAATTATGAGCCGCACGGACCACGTGCACAAATAAGGCGTTAGAAAGAGCAATAAAATCCGCAGCCAAAGCTTTTTCACCACTCTCGGCAATGTGTAATCCTTCAGCTTGGAGAAGTTCTGCTAGGCGGTATAAATCATGAACTGTTTGAGCCTCTGAGGTAGGAGAAGCTTCAAACTCGTGCGCTAATTCAGCTAAGTTATTAAACCGAGTCCAACATAAATGAACTGGCACCCTCCAAATCATTCCTTTTAAGCCTGGCTCTCTTGTTAGTCTTAATAGATTTAAATCTCCTTGAATATCGTCAGTTGGTTTTAATTCTGCCTTAGGAGTAGCTGCAATAGCAGCCTCTGGCTGACCTTCTTTAACCTGTAAACGACGACAAAGCTCTAGTTCATCTTTGATTGCTTCTAGTGCTTTTGGCCAAGTTGTTTGAGCGCTTTTGATTAACTCATCATAATCAAAAGAAGACTGCTGTTCTATAATATTATCTAAAACTTTTTTATACGCAGCGCGGCACAAAAGGCTAACTAGCTCTTCGAAAGTACGAATACGTTTATCTGCTTCATCACCCAAGACTGTATCAATTAAGACGTTGATGGCTTCTGTCCCTCGTAAAACATCTTTTACTCGAGCGCATTCTTCAACATTGCCAACGCTTTTTAAAAGATCGTAAATAGTTTTTGGCTGAAGAGGGTTGTCTTCAGGATGGGCCGGTGGACGGGTTTGAGGAACAAAGAGTCTTCGCACCGGAATAACTGGAGAGGCTGTATGATATTGTCCAGGGTAAATATAACCATATTGATCTTGATCTTTCCCGGCTAATTCGATTCTAAAATCTGGCTGAATTTCATAACTACGGCCGTGAGAAGTGTTTAAAACTATTTGTAAAAGTTGCTGAATACACTTGGCCGTATCTGGACTCATGGCTAAATCATCTTCGATAATGTTTTGAATCAAAATTGTTACAGCGTATAACTCATGAAAGATGCCTTGATATACAGGAGAATGGCCAGCCCCTTGCATGTCTGGGTTAACACGTAAAAAATTGGTTAAAAGGTGGCGAGCGGTCATCCCTCCTCGAGAATGGGACAAAGATCCTCTTAAAAACTCTTCTTGTTGAAAAATTAAGTTATGCATTACTTCGGCAATCATAGATCTTTGGGTGCCTTCTAATTGTTCGCGAGTCAGATTTGCTTGGCTGCGGTCGATTTGCACTCTTGCTCGGCGATAAGTTTCAAGCTCATGATAGGGCTGAATCTCAGCCTGAGCTTCTTCAATTACACCTTCTAAAAAAGGCGCACCTTCGAAAGCCACGGCTAACATTTCTAAAACAGTTTTTTTGGTTCTAGAATCCATCCGAAGCACGGCTTCGGTTATTTTTCGCATGGAATCAGGCGTTTGGTGTTGGCCCATGATTGTTTGGTTGGTTTTGTAAAAAGGCCTATATAGTAGGTGGTTTTCGCCTTTTTGTCAACCCTAACAACCTTTAGCCGGTGATGCCTAGCTTGGCTTTGATTTTTTCAAGACTATCCGCTTGGTTTTTAAACCTTTTGTAAAGAGTAGAAACTACAAAACGTACCTTGGTTCCATCGTTTTTTGTGATGGTGATGTAGTTAGCAAGGAAGAATTTTTTGTAACCTACATTTTGAATGTCGCTCTTCTGTAAAACTGAATATTCCCCTTTGAATTTATTGCCGCCAAAGTTGCTGCGCAAGAACAGAAATTGTTCACCGCGAGTAGCTAAAACGTGTGGTTTTTGGGCCAGTAAGCCAAACATTATAAAGAGAAAAAAGTTGGCATATTTAACGCAATACACATAAGCCTCGGGATCAGCTCCTTGGGTGTATTTTTTAATTTCTTCGAGAGCAATTGCATCGAAATCTTTCATGGTTTTTTAGGTTAAAAATATTATTTTTTCTGAATCATACGATAGGAAAGGCCCATTAACACCGCGGCTACTGCGCCCATTACTACCCATAATAGCCACTGGTTTTTCTCTGTAAAACGGTCATCCTGCTCATCACATTCATCACCTATGCCGTCGCCGTCCGCGTCTGCTTGGTCATAGTTTTTGACGTCTAGACAATTGTCTTCGGTATTATTGATGCCGTCTGAATCTTCGTCGTCACAAACCCAGCCAATTCCGTCTAAATCCTTGTCCAATTGATCAGGGTTAGCATGCCAGAGGCAGTTATCCGCGTCATCTCCAATGCCGTCGTCGTCGTAATCAAACTGGGTGCGGTTACGGTCTTCCGGCGCATTGTCACAGTCGTCTCCAAGAGAGTCATTATCACTGTCTGATTGTCCGGCGTTGTAAACAAAAGGGCAGTTATCGTTAATGTTTAATACGCCATCATTGTCTAGATCAGAATTGTAATCTGAGTTGTTTTCTTT
>CAXCBS010000158.1:0-3254 GCA_963980845.1 uncultured Candidatus Peregrinibacteria bacterium
GTTGACTTCTGAAAAAAACTATGCGAAATTCTGTCCTAAAACCCCACCCTTTTTTACATGCGTCTTGCTGATGTCCCAGATCATTTATACGAGCGACCCTTTGGCCTTAATGAGGCCTACGAAGGGTTAAGTCCTGATTTTTTAAACCTAGAAGAAGAGGTTGAGGCTGGGATTCCACCATCAGAATTCGAGTCTTTTCATGCTGCAAGTTTTGAAGATGATTTGGATTTTTTGGAAATGGAACACTCTAAAGGAGGGCGAATTGCCATGCCTCCGGTGGCAGAATTTGGAATGAAAGGTCTGGAAAATGGGCTATTAGGAGATGTTTCTTTGCGTAAGCTGCTTTTTATGGCTGATAATTCGTCTTCGTTAAGCAAGGAAGTTTTGAGGGTGTTGCCTCCTGAATTAAGAGAAATATTTAGACCTTCCACAATCGAAGAATTAGAGGAAATGTGGCGGATTTTAATGTTTTTTATGGAAAAATGGCATAGCCGCATTGCCGATGCCTTGGCTAAACCAGATCCGAAAGTAAAGGGGAGTGCTAATACTGTTTATACTCCTACTGGGCTGGGACAAGCAAAATTATATAATGCCAAAACCAGAGATAATGAAAAAACTGCTTTTAAAAAACCCAGCCGTTGGAATGGAGTGCAGGGGCATCCTGATATAACAATGAAATTTGGTCGAGCTCCAATGTTGATGCCTTTTGAAATAGTCTCAGTTCCGGACCATCCAAACTTGGCTCAAGAAACATATTACCCTGTAGAAGGGCTGGAGATAGGAAGTGGCTATCCTTCAGAGCCGGTTGAGGGAATGGAATGGGAGCCGGTTCGACGCCTTTTTGTTTGTTTAGCAAAAGAGCAGGCCGAGGCAAGTAATTTAGCTGCTGTAATGCAAACACGGGGCGCGGAGGAGTTTCCAATTGAAGGCCGCATGGAGGCAGTAATTGATGCCATGCGTGGTTGTGCGATTTTGCATGATAAAGGCAAAGTCCACCGTGACGTGAAGCCGGGGAATATTTTTTGTAATAAAAATCATGATCTTGATTGTTTGAATTGGGCGCTAGGAGACCATGAAGTGATGATTGATTCGGGCCACCCTATTAGCACGGCTATTAGGGAAATTGAAAAACAGTTGCAAGCTGTGTTTCTTTTTCATGGGACGCCAGGATACCTTGATTCCTCGTGTTACCAGGGGCTTAAAAATCAGTTTTATACCTATACGCCAGCTACGGATGTGTTTGCATTTGGGGTGACATTGCTAGCGGTTTTTTATAAAACTGTCGGCGAGGACCTTCAAGAAAAACTAAAAACTTTTTTCAAAAAAATTGATTTTGATAATGAGGCAGAGGAGATTGCTGAGCTTTTAAGAGAATTGTTTTTGGAGTTTGAGCCTAAATTTCCAGTGCCAGATAATGTGCGCTTTCAACTGGCCAAAATGCTAATGTTTGAGCCAGAAGAAAGATGCGGCTTAAAAGAGGTCATCGAAACCCTGGAGGACGAGTATCAGATAGTGTAAACTACGCCTGATGACTATGGCTCGCAAAATATTAGGGAACACTTTTATCCAGGTGGGTGGGAAAATTATTGGTGCGCTTATTAGCGTGGCGATTGTTAAATTGATTACGAATTTTTTGAGTGTGGATGGGTATGGGCAGTATGTGGCGATTTTTGAATTTTTAGCGTTTTTTGGGATTGCAGCAGATCTGGGATTGTTTACGATTGCCGTGCGTGAGATGGCCAAGGACGAGAAAAAAACTGAGTTTATTATTGGGAATATTTTGAGTTTGCGGTTTATTTTGTCGATTTCGACCATGAGTTTGGCGATTTTGGCTGCTTTTTTGATTCCGCAATATGGCGGCACTTTTATTCCAGTAGGAGTGGCGATTGCGTCTCTTTCCGTGTTTTTGTCGCTGATGTATGGAACGGTTTCCAGTGTTTTGCAGGTTAAATTAAAAATGCAATATCCCACGATTGGGTTGATTGCAGGCAAAATTGTAAGCCTTTCATACATGTTGTATGTGGTTTATTACGCGTTTACCGAGCCTTCAGCGCAGGCTTTTTATCATTTGCTGTGGGCTGGAATTTTTGGGAATTTAGTGATGTTTGCGATTACTTATTTCTTTGCTTCGCGGCATGCGCGGATTTGGTTTCGGTTTGATTTTGATTACTGGAGAGAGACGATCTGGAAAGCGTTGCCGTATGGTTTGGCGTTGATTTTGAATATGGTTTATTTCCGAATTGATTCGATTTTGCTGCTACTTATGAAAGGACCGGGAGAGGTTGGATTGTATGGTGTGCCGATGCGGGTACTTGATATTTTGTCGATTATTCCGATCTATTTTATGAATTCTGTTTTGCCGGTTTTGACCAGGCAAATTAAGGATGCTAAGGAGAAAGCCGCGGCCACTATTCAGCATGCGTTTGATTTTTTAATTGCTATGGGTTTGCCGATTGTGGTGGGAGCTCAGGTACTGGCTTATCCGCTTATTTTTATTATTAGTAGCCCGGAGTTTTTAAGCCGCATGGATGAAGGGTTTTACGGGTCTGATGTGGCACTTAGAATTTTGGTTTTTGCCATGATGTTTGCTTTTTTAAGTACGGTTTTTACATTTACGTTGATTGCGATTGGGTACCAAGGAAAGCTTTTATATATCAGTGCCTCGGGTGCGATTTTTAATATCATTTCCAACCTGCTGGTTATCCCGACTTGGGGGTTTCGAGGAGCAGCTTTTACTAGTGTTTTAAGTGAAATTATTATTGTGATTTTGGCCGCAATTATGCTTAAGAAATATTTTGATTATCGACTTAAATTGGGTGGCGCTTTTAGGATTTTAATATCGGCGCTGGTGATGGGGGCCGTGGTGTATGTTCTGCGTGATCCGCTTTATGCGCGGATTGAAAACTTTAATTTTTTGGTGCTGGTGCCGCTCGGAGCGCTTGTTTACGTCGGAATGTTGTGGTTGACTGGTGTTGTTAGCAAAGAACGACTGGCACTTTTAAGATCTAAATAATGAAGGTTTTTTATTTTGAAAAATATTCGTATGACCCCGAAGAGGGGGTGGCGCGGTTTCATTACTCATATGACCGCGAGGTTTATTTTGAGGAGATTTTGGAATTTAAAAGTGAGGTGGCTGAATCTGTTTTGTTTCATTTACATTTGGCGCTTGGAATAAGTTACTACAAAGCGTATTTAGCGCCGGAAATTAAGGTTAAGTCCGGACAATTAAACCGAGAGATGGCCGAGTTTTGGGA
>CAXCBS010000159.1:0-3170 GCA_963980845.1 uncultured Candidatus Peregrinibacteria bacterium
GATGTGGCGCTTCAGGAGGAGCTTAAGAGGGTGATTCCGGTGGTGGAAGCGGTTCGAAAAGAGCTTCCCGAAATTTGGATTTCAGTGGATACGTGGAAAGTAGAGGTGGCGCGACAAGCGCTCCAAGCTGGCGCCGACATGATAAATGATGTGACTGCTTTGCGCGGGGATAGTGAAATGGCGTGCGTGGTTGAGGAAGCAGGAGTGCCGATTTGTTTAATGTATTCCAAGGATAAAACAGCGCGGACTACGAGTGAGGCCTCAGAGTATGATGACGTGATGGAAACGATTAAAGGTTTTTTGCGGGCGCGACGTGAGATGACGAGGGCGCAGGTGATTGTGGATCCCGGAATGGGAGCGTTTGTGAGCGCTAATCCGGATTATAGTTATGAGATTTTGGAAAGACTTAGAGAGTTGGAGGAGCTCGGTTGTCCTGTTTTGGTGGGGACGTCGCGGAAAAGTTTTTTAACGGCGCGATTTGGGGAAAAACCACCAAAAGAAAGATTAGAAGGATCGGTTTTGACTGCGTTGCAGGCAGCACTAAATGGCGCCAATATTTTGCGGGTGCATGATGTTAAACAATTACGCAACGTCTTGATCCCAATGGGAGGGAAGCATTTGGTCTAATTCTTTAAGTCCTTGTTCGGCTTCTTGGATTAGTTTAAGGGCGCGTGGTTTTGACGTAGGCATTAGCTTGCACATTTGAAGAGTTAAAATAGCGGTTTGAGTAATGCTTTTAACTCTGGTGGCTTGGTTTTGGATTTCACAGGCTAGCCTGGTTTGTTCTTCGTCAAAAATGCCTCGTCTATTTAGGGTAATAGCAACATCAAATACGCGGCTAGCCCTATCTGTCATAGCTTGTAATTTTTCTGGGAGTTGTTGCTCTATTGCCCATTCTGGCATTTCGAATATTGTAGGTTGGGCAGGATTTGGCGGCAAATCCTCTGGGATGGGTAGTGCATCATTCATGTGGTGTTTTTTAGTTTTTATAATTATAACACAAAATATGAAATTTGCAAATAGCAAGAAGGTGGAAAAATTGATGAGGGGTACTTGCAAAAAATATTAATTACTGTTTAATTTGGAATTAATTAAACAAATAAATAAAATAAATCATGTCGATTGCAACTTTGGGGGAGAGTTATGTGGAAGATCCAGAAGATAGGTCTCGGGATTATGAAAGTCCTAGTATGGGCTTTCCAAGTGATGCGGAAAAATTAGGCGCGCGATTAATGGGTGTTTTGAAAGATCGTGAGGGGACTTGGTTTTTGCCGGTAGACTCGGAACATGCAAGAGTTTTTACAGATGAAGATGAGTTTTCGATTGGCACTTCATTACGCGCGGGAGCTCAGGGAATTGAAGTTCAAGGTCGGATGGGCATGGGGACTGCTTTGATATTGGCTGTTAAGCCGGATGGGCGAGTTATTCAAGGAACTGCCTATGATCCAAGTCGTGTTGAAATATTTTTAACAACACCACTTCCTACTTCTTAAATTGACTTTTTAGGGGTCGGTCACTAGTCTGTAGTCGCTCAGGAACATTTAAAAAGTATATCATTTACTGCAACTCGTATACTATGGCTGCAAATTATTCAGAATTCCTTACCATATCGTTAGTTGATATGATTTCGTCATCCTTCATAATTTTCGCTCAAAGTATGCAAGTTTCGTTACAACGCTATACTTTTTAAATATTCCTTTTTTAACGCCCACTTAACATGACTGATACAGAAATTCGTCCTTTTTTAATCGGAATGGGAGGAGATAGTGGATGTGGTAAAAAAACCATGTCGGATAATCTTGCGTCGCTCGTGGGAGAGGAAAATCTACTGGTAATAAGTATGGATGCGTACCATAAATGGGATCGTGAAGAGATGAAATCGCAGACAATTACGCACTTGAATCCAGAGTGTAATCATTTGGATTTGGCGCTGGATCATGTGAAGCAATTTAAGGCTGGTAAAACTGTGTGGAAGGTTATTTATGATCATGCCACGGGTAAATTTACTGAGCCGCAAAAGACTGAGCCACGAAAATTTGTGCTTATAATGGGGCTTCATCCATTTCACTTGAAAGAGCAACGAGAATTGTTTGATTTTACTATTTTCTTAAGTCCGGACGAAGATATTCGTAAGCGTTGGAAAATTTATCGTGATGTTAAAAAGAGAGGTTATACTCCAGATGAAGTAGTGAAAATTCTAGCGCAACGTAAGCCTGATTCAGTGGGTTATATTAAGGCGCAGGAGCAATATGCAGATTTGGTTATTAATTATTTTGCGCTTAAAGATCTAAAAGATAAGGTGGAGGACAAGCACATGGGTGTGAGTTTTATTTATCATGAAGACCCGAAAGCTGATCTAAAATTAATTCGAAAACTGTTTGAGGACCGTGATTGTTATGCGGCTTTGCAAGGTTCGACTTTGACTTTGACTGGCGGAAATACGAAAAAAGATGTGCAAGAAATGGCTGATGTTTTGTTTGATGATCATTCTTGTATTTTGCGAAAAGATGTTAAGTGGAAGCCTGGGGTTTCTGGGATTTGTCAGTTGTTACTTGCTTTAGAACTTGATCGGAGAATATGTTAGTTACTAAGATTTTTACATTTGATTCAGCTCACAAGCTAACCGATTATTATGGTAAATGTGAGCGCTTGCATGGCCATACTTACAGATTGGAAGTGACAGTTTCTGGCCCAGTTCATGATAATGGGATGGTAGTGGATTTTGTGCTGCTTAAGCGGATTGTTAAACGTCGTGTTTTGGAAAAACTTGATCATCATTATTTGAATGATGTAGTTGAAAACCCTTCTTCGGAGAGACTCTCGGAATGGATTTGGGGGAGACTAGCGGGGCTAGAGGAATTGTTAGTTGAGGAGATTGAAGATAAGAATTTAGGAGAGGATTTAAAAGCGTATTTAGAGGATGTTTCCGGGCTGAAACGTGAGGCAAATGAAGGAGTGAAACTTTATGAAATAAAACTATTTGAGAGTCCGACAAGTTGTGTTACATATCGGGGAGATTAGAGTTGTGGTAAGTTAGACCGCGATGGAATTTGCTTTTAATGAATGGTGGTTTTTGCTTCAAGCGCTGGTGGCGCTTGGTATGGTGCTACTTTGTTTTCGCTTGGGGCGGAGCTGGTTGATTGCTTATATTGCGATATCAGTGGTGGTTT
>CAXCBS010000160.1:0-3166 GCA_963980845.1 uncultured Candidatus Peregrinibacteria bacterium
GCTTAAGAACGTTCTGCCCATAAGTAGTACGAAATTTAAGACGTCCCAGCAATTTAATAAGTGCTGGCGGCAAACCAACCACACCAGTGGCATAAACCGCTTTTTCACCAAGATCCTTAATCAATTGCCCCACTTCTTCCTTAGATTTTTTAACAACTTCTTCAATACGAGCCGGATGAATTCGACCGTCTTCTAAAAGTCTCTCAAGAGCAATTTTGGCAATATAACGACGAACCAAATCAAACCCAGAAATAACAATTGAACCTGGAGTATCATCCACAATCACATCAATTCCAGTAAGTTCTTCAAACGTATTAATATTACGACCTTCACGGCCAATAATACGGCCCTTCATATCATCACTTGGAATATTCACAATAGTAGCCGTGGACTCCATAGTGGTCTCGGAAGCGTATTTTTGAATAGCATCCACAATAATAAACTTAGCCTTATTCTCAGCCTCATCACGTAGTGATTTTTCTGCCTTTTTAATCTGAGCAACCAAATCATCCTTAGCCTCCTCAGAAACTTTCTTAAGTAACAACTCACGCGCCTCATCCTTAGACAAACTAGCCACACGTTCAAGCTGACCTTTTTGCTGTTCATAGAGCTTTTCTACTTCAGATTTAAGCTCACGCACAGCGCCAACTTTTTTCTCTAATTCAGAGCGAGACTTTTCAGCCTCAGTCATTTTTTTATCAAGTAAATCTTCTTTTTGCACAATCCGTTTTTCAACTTTTTCAAGTTGAGAACGCTTAGCATGCTCTCCTTTTTTAGCGTCTTCTTGAATTTTAAGCGCCTCGGAGCGAGCTTCAAATAAAAGCTCTTTGGCTTTGGCTTGCGCCTCTTGTAGATCACGTCGCCGCTGATCTTCGAGACGTTCATTTTCTTCGCGGTCTTTTTTTACGCGAAGATGATGTCCTCCAGCTGCCCCAGCTACGAGGCCACCAATTAGGAGTAAAATTGCAGTTGTTGTCATAATAAACAGGGGGTTAAAATCACCCTCTGCACGCCACTGCCCCCTATTTAAGGGAACTTTTTATCCGTCTGTAGAATGAATTATCAGGTTTAAATTTAGAATCAAAGTCTATTATTCAGTCTTAGGATCAATTGGCAATGCAAGGGCTCGTTCTTCCTGTTCAAGATACTGATCACAAGGAGGAAAGTCAACAATTAAAATTATTAATTTTTATTTAATTTCCTTGTTAATGGTTTGTAATCTTTTTTTGCTAATTTAAAGGTCCTTCATCTTTTAACCCCCCCAAGCCATGAAGCGTTTTTCACCCCTTTGGGCCTTTCTAATAAGTGCCCTAATTTTAAACAATGTTGCCGCTGCAAATTGGACCTGGACCACCAGCCCCACCCCCGGCTCAGTAAATCTTTTTTCTTTACCAGAAGAAGAAACCGAAGAAGAAACTTTTGAAGACGGAACTTTGTCTGACAACATTTTTTTATCAGAAATAATGCCCAACCCCGAGGGCACCGACACTGATACTGAATGGATTGAAATCTATAACAGCGGCACCACTGACATTGACCTTGGCAACTGGACCTTAGATGATGCGGAAAATGGCAGCGATCCCTATGTTTTCCCGGCCGGCACAGTTGTCGAAGCTCAAGATTTTTTAGTGATTTATCGCACTGACTCTAATTTAGCTCTTAATAACGACACTGACTCGGTTCGATTGTTTGATTTTGAAGGGACGCAGAGAGATAATGTTACATATAGTGAAAGTGCGCCCGAAGGTGAATCCTATGCTCGTATTTTAACTGAAGAAGAAACCAGTCTTTTAAGTTTTCTAATTCCCACGGCCCACGCCAAAATAAATCCAGATTTTCAAACCGCCCCCTGGCAATGGACTCGTGACTTAACTCTCGGCACCACTAACCCAATTTATTATTTTATTTCTGGCACAGTGCGAGAAATCGTCCCTTTTGAAAACAAAGTCCTACTTTCCGAAGGAGAGCAAACTGTTCAAGTCGACCTAAGCAATCTCCAATTAAACGAATCTTTAAAAACCTCCCTTTTTAAACCAGGCAGCGAAATCAGCGGTTATGCCAGCAAACAAAACAGCACTTACAAACTTCAAACCTTAGACTCCTCCCCTATTCAAACTTCCATCTCCAAAACGGACTGGCCACGCCATTTAGCGCTTATGGGCTTACTTATTGGACTGGGTTTAATCGGGTGGCGCAAACTACACTTAGATCATAAAAAAAAGGCCCGCTTTTAAATCGCGAACCTTCTTAGGTGAGAGTAAATGCTTATGAGCAACCGCCGCAGCATCCTCCATCGTCTCCTCCGTCCATAATATAAAGGTTAAAAAATCTATGAAAAAATTTTATCACACAAAGCCCTTCCTCTCAACTATCGTCAAATGCTAGAATAGGCGTATGCAAAAGGTTATTAAAAGAGATGGCCGTGTAGTGGAATTTGACGCTAACAAAGTTGGCGAAGCTATTTGGAAAGCTGCTCAAGCTATTTCCGGCAAAGACCAAGAAACTGCTCAAAAAATCGGAGCAAAAGTAATAGAACGTTTAGAAAAAAAATTCTCAAAAGACCACTACCCCACCGTAGAACAAGTACAAGATTTAGTAGAAAAAACTCTGATCGAAGATGGCCACGCCCAAACTGCCAAAGCCTACATTTTATACCGTCATAAACGCACTGAATCACGCCGCTTGCAAGAAAAACTACTCGGTTCTGCCACAAAAGTTCCACTCTCATTAACAGGACTCGAAGTATTTGAAAAAGAGTTTCATTCCTCGCCCGAAGAATTATTTAGAAACCTAGCTGAAAACTTCGCTACCTCAAAAAAAGAAGAAGACAAGTTTTACCAAATTCTAAGTGAACTGAAATTTCTCCCACACCCTCATATATTAAAAAACGGACACCAAAAAGAAGCCTGTTTGTTCCATGAATTTATTGTTCCAATCAAATCCAACCTCTTAGCCCAACTAAGCAACGCTGCCACCTTACTCAGCCTAGGTACTAGCATCACTATTAATCTCCAAGACACCAACAAACCAGCCAGCATGCTCAAACTATTTCAGAGCACAGCTGAACTCTATGGAGACAAACAAAATCTAGCGATCTTACCACCAAGCCACTCCCAGAAACTAAGCGTCCTCAAACTCAAAAATGACGAACACAGTTATTTTGATA
>CAXCBS010000161.1:0-3155 GCA_963980845.1 uncultured Candidatus Peregrinibacteria bacterium
GTGATGGGCCCAAAAGGTTTTTCAATGAAAACTTGGTTATTTGGTCCAAGCACTTTGGCCACCACGTCAAATGTTCCGTCGCCACTAAAAGGAATAAGGTGGGTAAAAGTGTTGGTGTGATAATCAGAATAGCCAGACCATAACATGTGGCGTTCTTTGGTTTCTAAATTTTTAAGGAAAATTTGCAGTAATTTGTCGTTTGGAGCCTCTCCATAAATAAATAAATCTGGAGTGGTAATAACCGCATTTTCTAAGCCAACTATGTTTAATTCCGTGCTATTTGCTAGAGCAACGCTAATTGGTAGCGCAGTAAGCACAGCAGTAAGTAGGATTTTGGCGATTAGTTTTTTCATTTTTGTTTGTGAAAGACTCCCTTATTATAGCACATTGAAGAAATTTTGTAAATGAGCACTGGGGTGATTAAGGGTAGGTTGTTTTGTGTATAAATTTTTTGTTCAAGAACTAATTTTCCAACAGGGGTGAAGTCCGTTTTTTGGCTTAAACAAGCCATTTGTTGGACATTAAACGCTTGACATATATTATAAAATAATCTACAATTATGTAATCAACGTGTTAATTGCCCTTTGACAATATGTTCTGAAAGTCTAATTTTTTTACAGAGGTTCTTACCCTTAATTTTTCCTCTCAAAATGCAAACAAAAAAATTCTTTGCTTTGGCCGCAGGTGCAGCTTTACTTGTAAACGCTGCGTTCATGACTGCTGCTTATGCCATGTCTACTACAGGTGAAGTTGGTGTTACTGTTGGTGGTTTATCCATTAATGATGCTCCTTCATCTGAAAATTTTGGTTCTATGTCGGTTGCGACTGTAGACCAATACATCGATGACTATGTTTTCGGTGGTGACGTTGAGTTTGAAGACACTCGTGATTCCGGTGCCGCTTATACTGTTTCAGTTACTGCAACTGACTTTGATGACGGTGTTGGTAATTATATTCCAGTTGGACAACTTTCTATGGGCGGTAATCTTCTTGATGACGCCTCAGGAGGAATGACTGACTGTACTACTGGTCTTACTATGGAGGCTATGACTCTATTTGCTGATGATGATTTTGATGGCACTTCTGCTTCACAACCTCTTGTGCAAGCTGATGGCACTCAAGCTACAATCACGCATTGTGCGGTCACTCCAGAAATTGACCTAACTATTCCAGCCTATACTCCAATGGGAAGCTATCAATCTACTATTACTTTTACGATTGCTTAGTTAAACAGGGCTCGTTGATGATTTTCAGGACATATTGTCATCCCTTGGGATTTCATTTAATCCTTTCTAAACAAAAATAAATGCTTAAATCTTTTTTAATTTCAATGGCCGTGGCCCTACTTGTTTTAGTGGGATCTTTGTCATATGGAACGGTTAATTATAAGGGTGAAACCGTTCAAGTGAGCCTTTTGAATATGTCTGAATTAGCGGAAAGTAAAGCCCCGATCGCTGAATTTGATTTAATTATTGAGAGACCTTCTGAAAAAGAGCTTTTAAATTACTCTGTTCTAAATGAGGAAGGCGAAATTTTGTCTTTACGTGATTATGAGGCCCTTCCAGTTGAGGAAGCTGAAAATTATCTTTATTACCCTGTGAACCATGAAAATTAGAGCTTTTTTAAGTACAGTTTTGGTCGGGGCAATGGTGGCGATTTTGGCTTTGCCAGTTCTGGCTCAAGAGAAAATGTTTATTATGCCTTATAATACTGATTCGAGTTGGTTTATTTATGAAGTTGATCCTGGTGATTCGTTTAAAGATATTATGGCGATTACTAATAATAGTGATTACGCCCAGACAGTGCAGGTGGTGCCTGTGGATGCGGAGCCAACGGCCAGTGGGGCTTTTGCTCTTAAACCGGCCACAACCGAGCAAATAAATGTGGGTTCTTGGATTGATTTGGTGGATGATTCAGTGGTGACAATTGAATCTGGAGAGCGTAAGTATTTCCAGTTTTTAGTAGATGTTCCAGATGATATTCCTCCTGGAGATTACGCCGGGGGATTGGTTTTGGTTCCTTATGACGATGAAGAAGTTGATGTGGGCGAGGGTGCTACTGGTATTAGGACTGTGATTAGTGTGGGTGTTCGTGTTTATATGACGGTTTCTGGAGAAGTTGATTTTGATTTTTTGTGGGATGAATATCAGCAATCTAAAAATGCGGATGGTGATCTAGAATTTAATTATAAGTTTAGTAATGATGGGAATGTAGCGGTTGAATCTGATGGAATGTTGACCTTAGAAAGTGCGTTTTTTGATTCAGTGGAAATCCCTCTTAATACAGGGGTGGTTTATTCATCTGAGTCGATTGATCCGATAGTGGCCTGGAAAAACCCGTTTCCTTTTGGTCCGGTGAAGGCGACGACAGTAGTGAATTATGCTCGTTCTAATGTGGTGGGAGCTTTAAGTGATGAATCTATGGAAGAGTGGTCTGGGGATTATGAGGAGAATTTGAGTTTTTGGATTGTTCCTTATTGGGAAATTTTGCTGGCGATTTTGGCTTTTATTGTGACTTTTGGTGTGACTTATTTCAAAAAACATAGATTAGATAAATTTAAGGCAAAATGTGCTCCTTATGTTTCGCCGGCTGATGAGAATTTGACGATGATTGCTAGTCGAGCTGGAGTGAATTGGAAAATGTTAGCTAAAATTAATAACTTGAAATTTCCGTTTATGGTGGCCAGTGGACAGACAATTTTGGCACCGAAAACTTTGGCTGCACCAGTAGCGCCAGCTCCTGCTGCGCCTGCGCCTGTTGCGGCCCCAGCGCCAGTAACGCCTGTTGCGCCGGCTCCTGCTCCGGTAGTCCCAGCGCCAGCCCCTGTGCAACAACCTGTTGCTCCAATCTCAACTCCAATTTCAGACCCTCAACCTAATCCTAATAACCAACCTCCAAATGGAAACCCAAGTTAATGATCGCCGCTGGATCATAAAAGCCGCGGTGGTCTTAGTCCTCGCTCTAGCCCTGTTCTGGGCAGTGTTTTATTTTTGCGTGGATCGAGCGCAAAAAAATGATATGCCGGATGGTGTGTCTTTGTCCCCGGTTCAAGTAAATGAAGTTTATCCAGATTGGGTTTATTTTGAGGCCCGACCAGGAGACACTTTGGAGGGTGATTTCTGGGTTTGGAATGGATATGAACATGAGGCAGCGGT
>CAXCBS010000162.1:0-3065 GCA_963980845.1 uncultured Candidatus Peregrinibacteria bacterium
ATTGGAGTGGCAAAGTATGGAAAAATCCCACATTGCACCCGCCATTTAGCCAAAGGTCTTATTGCTGCCATTTTGATTCACGGCTTTTTTAACTTTTTTGTTTCTAGCGAAAACTGGGCCCTGATTGGACTGGCTCCAGTCTTGATTGCTTATGCTTGGTTTGTAAGTTTACGAGCCAGCAAATGGCACGCAGCGAGCTCTCCTCATAAGAAGAAGAAATAGGAAAAAAAGGGGGGGGGCTGAGTATTTTTTTCAACTGGAAAGAACCTCCTCGGATTATAATCCTCAGAGAACCTTTCTCCCTGCGGGGGACGTTTTCAAAAAACACCATCTCCCCTTTTCCCCTATAGCCCTTCTAGATAGTAAATGGCTTCGTCGAGTTGTGGGTCTTCGTCGGCTTCGCGGTCTTCTTTGGTGAGTTCCACGATTACGTCTGGGTCGATTCCCACATCATCAATAGAGCGATCATTTGGGGTGTACCACTTAGCCACGGTATAGCGCAGGCTAGAACCATCTTCTAAAACATCTACAATTTGCACGCTACCTTTACCAAAAGTTTTTTCACCCATTACGATTCCTCGTTCGTAATCTTGAATAGCGCCAGCTAAAATTTCAGAAGCAGAAGCAGAGCCTTCATTTACCAAGACCACCATTGGCGTGTCAGATAATCTGGAGGAAGCGTTGGTGTAGAAAATTTCATTATCAGCTTCATCACGCATTTTGGTAATTACTGCTTTTTGTTTCCCTTCAATAAAATCAGATAAAAGTTCGACTGAAACATCCAAATATCCACCACCGTTATAACGTAAATCCAGAATAATTCCGTTTAATTCGTGCAATAAAAGTTCTTGTACAATTTCATCAAATTCAGTTTCCGTGTCTTCGATAAATTGAGAAACATTTATATAAGCGAGGTTTTCTTCTTCGCCGTAATATTCAAGCTCAACAGATGCCAATTCAACTTTGGTGCGTTCGATTTCAAGCTCAACTGGATCATCCTCATCTTCACGCGTGACCGTCAATGTAACGCTAGTTCCTTCCTCTCCGCGGATTTCGGAAATAGCTTTGAACAAAGTCATTTCCCCAACTAATTCATCATTAATTTTGTAAACCACATCACCCGGGAGTAATCCAGCAGCTTCGGCTGGAGCACCTTTGACCGGAGCAATCACTACCAAGGATCCGTTCCGGACCGTAAGCTCGGCTCCAATTCCCACATACTCTCCCTCTAAACTATCGCGAAAATCTTGAGTTTCGCTGGGGGTCATAAAAACTGTAAAAGGATCATCTAGAGCATTTACCATTCCCTGAATTGCGCCATACATTTGCTCTTCTTCATCTAAGGCCAAAATATCTACATATCCATCCTCTAATAAATCATAAGTTTCCCAAAAAAGATCCATGCTTAGAGGATCGAAATCATCGGTCGTGGTTTTTCCATTTAACTCATCTTGAATACTATAAAGAGCCAACTTCCAACCAATAAATCCACCTAGCAGCAACAAAAATGCAAGCGAAGTAAAAGAGCGTTGTTTAGATCGGAAACGAGGAGGCATAATTAAAAGTTAAATGCGTTTTATATTGGTGGCTTGGCCGCTTTCGAGGTCGATTATAACCCCATTTAGCGTTGTAGGCGAGCCTTCTGTAATTTCGTGCTTAACTGGCATCTGAGAAACAAACTGCTTGATAACTGGCTCAGGGTCAATTCCAATAGCAGAGTTAGTAAGGCCCACAAATCCAGCGTCTGTAATATAAGCTGTGCCCTGCGGCAGCAAACGCTCATCAGAGGTCTGAACATGAGTATGGGTCCCAACCACCGCATGTGCACGCCCATCCACATATAGCCCAAAACAAGTTTTTTCACTCGTGGCTTCGGCATGAAAATCTACAAAAACATAATCCGGTTTTTCTTGAGCGGTTTCTTCGATAATTTTATCAAATGCTCGAAAAGGACACTCCAAATCATCTGAAATAAAAACCCGACCCTGCAGATTAATAATAAGGATCTTTTTCATAAGTGGCCCCTCAATAATCTGATAGCCACGACCAGGATTTTCCTTGGGGTAATTAGCGGGACGTATCACATCCGTATCCGGTTTATCCATAATTTCAAAAATATCGTGCTGCCGCCAAATATGGTTACCAGACGTAAAAAAATCAATGCCCTCCTTTTTCATCTCTAGATAATGACGCATATTAATCCCTTTTCCATGACTAACATTTTCTCCATTAGCAATAATAAGGTCTGGGGAATGCTCTTCCCTTATTTGCGGAAGAAGCTTTTTAATTGCCCCTCGACCAGGTCGGCCCACAATGTCTCCAATAAATAAAATTCGCATAACGGGAGCAGTATACTATGCGACACCACTCTTAACAAACATCCATTATAAAACTGACTGGCGGAGAGGGAGGGATTCGAACCCTCGCGGCGGCATACACCACCCTACAGGTTTAGCAAACCCGCCTCTTCGGCCACTTGAGTACCTCTCCGCAGTTTATAAAAGAACGCGAAATGAATTTTAGGTGATTTCTGACAGGAAGTAAACTAAGAAATTATTCTACTGGCGCTCTCTCTGACAGGACTTTTTATAACTCCACACACAAGCTCTGGTAAGGCCTTCAAGTTATCAGGGGAAAGTGTTAATTCTAAACTTTTAGAAAGCTCCCCTGGCATTCCTAATGCTTCTTTTAACTGCCTAAGTATGTCTTCTCCTTGTTCTTGAGCTTGAATCTGCACCACAATATGTTTGTCTCTTACTGATATTTCTGCGGGATTAATGTCTAACCATAAGGAAGGAGCTCCTAAAACTCCTTTTAAAAACATTGGGACCCAGTGAGCCTGAATAAACTTAACTAAAAGTGGCCGAGTTTCTAAATTAGGAATTTTTTCTATAACCTGAGCTAGTACCCGTCCCATTGCTTCTAATCCTTGCTCTGGAGACTCTAACGTCTCGTAAAAACTACTTACAGCCTTAGACCAGTTCTCAATTCTAGTTAATCTCCCGGCGCGAATCCTAGCGCCAAGTTGACGACTAGATTCTTCTACTGGTTGAAAAGTGGGAGAA